>CAZQDO010000436.1:0-5097 GCA_964592085.1 uncultured Anaerolineae bacterium
ACGATCACCCGCTTGGCTCGCTCTTCACCGAACATTTCGGCATAATGGTCGCCACCCAGCCGGATGAACTGCGGCTGGGTGCTGACCACCACCCCCAGGTCCTTGATGCGCTGGGTAGCCTGCGGCGTAGTCAGGATGCAGTGCTCGATACGGTGGCGAGGGTCGGGGCGAGGATTAGCGTTCATGGCCGCCTCGTACGCATCCAGCGTCAGGTCCACCGCTGCATCGCCCATGCAGTGGACGCAGATCTGCAAGCCAGTGTCGTGCAAAGCGCGGACGGCGTCCTTGAAGCTCTGCGGTTCCCAGGTGGGCATGTCCCAGCGCACGCCATTGTGGGGCTGGTGGCAGTAGGCCATCTGGGCCTGGCCGTCCAGCAGGAACTTGAAGCCCGCGAAGCGCATGAAGCCATCCCCCTGGTAATATTCGACCTCCTTCAGCGCGCGATCCAGGTCAACGGGCCACTCCAGGGTGTAGTGCACCTGGCCGCGGATGAGCATCTGTCCTTCCCGGTCGGTGTCGAAGTAGGCACCGACGGTATCCACGCCACGCACATTGTTGTCGTGGAAGGTGGTGACGCCGGCAGCAGCGAAAATGGGTTGAGGGGCGGCGATGTTGTCGCGTACCATTTCCATCGTGGGTCGCGGGGCATGATACCGCAGCACGTCCATGGCGCGGTGGTTGTAAAACACCCCACTCGGCTCGCCTCGTCCTGAGCCTGCCGAAGGGCCGTTAGCCTCCCGCTCGATGACTCCGCCGACCGGGTTTGGCATGTCAGCAGTGATGCCGGCCATCTTCAGCGCCAGGCTGTTGGCCGAACCGTAGTGTCCGCCCTGCTGGATGATCCAGACCGGGTGGTTAGGCGAGACGGGATCGAGATCGTGGCGGTTGGGGAGCCCTTCACCCACGGAGAGAAAATACCCCATCACCCACTCGCCCTCCGGCGTCTGGGCAACAGCCTCGGCCAGCCGCTCTATGAGGTCGTCCATGGTCTTGACCTCCGGTGGCATGAGAGCCACGTAAAAACCCTGCAACTGACCCCAGACTTGCAAATGGTTGTGGGGATCAATCAGGCCGGGGGTCACTGCTTTGCCACCCAGGTCAATCACCTTCGTCTTCTCGCGCACCAGGCTACGGATGGCCTCGTCACCGCCCACGGCCTGGATGAGGCTGTCTTTGACCGCCACCGCCTGGGCGATGGTGTCCACTGGATCTACGGTGATGACCTTGCCGCCTGTCAATACCAGATCAGCCCCTAGTTCGGATGGCAGGGATGTGGCGGTGGGCAGTGGAAGGGGCGTGGCAGTGGGCGGCGCGAGGGTTTCGGTAGCGGTAGGCATCGGCGATGGGGGGACAGGCGTGGATGTGGGGAGCCTGGCCCTCCGCCCGCAGGCCTCCAGCAGTCCCCCGGCCACGGCAGCACCGGTGGCGAGCGCCGACCGCTTGAGGAAATCCCGCCTAGTGATACGCGCAGCTTCTCGTGACATTTGACCACCTCCTGACCGTGATGTGTGAAACGTGAGCGTGAAAACCGCCTGTTCACGCAACACGCATCACGTTTCACACAAATCCTTACAGCAGCAAGCTTCAAAGTGTCAAGTTCCGCCCAGGGTGATCTCTTCGATCGTTATTCGACAGTCACCCAGGCGGAGCCAAAGAGGTGGGTCTTGCTCTCGTCCCAGACCTCCACCTGGTAGGTGTCTGGAGGCAAGTTCGGGATCCGGGCGCTGAGGTCATAGGGACACAGGCAATCGCAAGGGCCACCCTGAGGATAGGTCTCCCGCTCGATGAGCTGGAGCAGAGGGCGTTGGTCAATGAGGTCCACGACCATGGTGGCGCAGCAGTTGTAGGTAGCTCCGCGGTGCTCCATCACGATGTCATGGCCCTCCACCCAGATCTCGACCTGATCTCCATCGGCCTTTCCCGATGACGCAAGGCAATCACTGGTCTCGTAGCTGAAGCCCGCTTCCGAGTAACCTTTCAAGACCAGGGGCAGCAAGACTTTGTGCTCTCTCAGCCAGATGCGGAAGCGCACCTGGTCGGCCACGTAGTCGCCCGAACGGCGGGAGACGTTGATCATTGTGCCGGTCAGGTTCTCCCAACTGGTTCCAAAGAAATCGCCAGCCGACTCGTAACCGCCAGCGAACAGGTGGTTGATACCAATGCCGACGCCCGACGTATCCTTTTGCCATCCACGGACGAGGTAGAGACCAGGATCCCCGCCCAGGCTGTGGGTGAGGGATTTCACCTCGCCTGCGGCGATGTCCACCCAACCACTGTCCCAGTCCGGTGGATCGGGGACAAAGATACGCGCCCGAACCTGATCGGCCCAGTCATCATCCTCATAGCGCCAGACATCTATCGTGGTGTCTGTTAAGTTCTGCCAGGCCGCCCCATAGAGATGGCCACCTGCTTCCAGCCCACCGTAGCCCTGCACATTGACGCCCGCGCCCTCCGGCGTCGTGTCCTTGAACCACAGGCCAACGGTGTAGTCTTCCACGTCTCCGCCCACATCGTGGATCCACCTCTCCAGCGTGCCCGGAGCGATGTCCACCCAGCCGCTATCCCACTCCGGCGGATCGGGAAACCAGACGCGCACGCGCACCTGATCGGCGAAGATGTCGTCCCTGCGACGGACCACCTGAATGGTCGTATCGGTCAGGTTCTGCCAATGGCCCCCACGGAAGTTGACGCCCGCTTCGAACCCACCCATTCCCCAACTGTTGATGCCTTTGCCGCTAGCGTCTGTGTCCCTGAACCACAGCTCAACGGCATAGTCATCCGGGTCTCCACCCAGATCGTGGGTGAACGTCTGCACGGTGTCTGGGGCAATGTCCACCCATCCACTGCTCCAGTGTAAGTTGGACCGGAAGGTAGCGCCAGGGGAGACGTCAGGTGGAACGTCTGGGTTGTCAGCTACGGCGCTGCCAGCGAAGAGGAGCACGATCACCAGCACCAAGGCTCCCACCATTACCAATATCTGCATTCTCTTGCTCATTTTTTCCCTCCTTTATGCATCATGTTTACTCCTACTGACAGAGTAAAACGGCGGTTTCCTTCGACCATAAGCGGAGCGACACTCAGGGCAAGCGGCAGCATTACCGTAGACTTAAGGCTGGAAGGCCCGTCCCTTCGGCTACGCTCAGGGCAGGCTTCGGGCCACCCCGGGGACGGGGCTCAGAGATCAGGTTCGCGCTGATGCAAGCGGCAGGATTGACAGTTGGATGGTTCACTCCTCCTGGGATAGGATGATCACTTCCATCTCGCACAGGTCGCGGAAGCGATGGGCATCCTTGATGGACCCTACGATATCACTGTGGTGCATGGGGATGGCAATCTTGGGCTTGATCCGGTTGGCGGCTTCGGCGGCCTCGTCGGCCGTCATGGTGTAAGTTCCCCCCACGGGCAGTAGTGCGATGTCGGCCTCGATGTCATCCATCTCAGGAATGGCGTCGGTGTCGCCAGCGTGATAGACGCGCTTCCCACCCACGGTGATGATGAAGCCCACGTGCTGGCTCTCCTTGGGGTGAAACGGCTGGCCGGGGCTGCGGAACTTGTTCAGGTTATAGGCGGGGACGGTCTCGATAGGGATGCCTTGCACAACCAGGCTCTCGCCCGGCTTCACCACCTGCACGTTGCCCTTCAGCTTCCGGGCTGCCGCAGCAATGGTCACGATCACCGTGTCGTCTTTGGTCAGCTTGGCCACATCGTTTGGAGAACAATGATCGTAGTGATCATGAGTGATGAGGATCAGGTCGGCCTTTGGCGGCCTGCCCTTCAGCTTGATGGGATCGGTGTAGATGGTCTTGTCGTTCTCGATTCTGAAGGTATCGTGCCCTAGCCAATGAATGTTCTCTATCATTTTGCCCCTCCTGTCAGTCGTTGTACTCCCAGCTCGACAGTGAGTCTGGGATGCCTTGACAGTGCCTGGCATCAGCAGATGGAAGATTTCTAGCAGAGGCGGCTCCCACGCCGCCGGTCCGCGGGCATGGGAGCCCGCTCTGCTTCGAGATTTCCACTTACTGAGTATATCACCTTTCTCGTCCTAAGTCAACAGCTTGTCCTCGTTCACCTATCCCAACAGCAGATAAGGGGTTTCGACTAGTTGCTTGATCCGTTGCAGGAAACGGGCGGCTGGCGCACCGTCCACCAGCCGGTGGTCGAAGGTCAGACTCAGCCACATCGTTTGTCGGACACACAGCTTCCCCTCAACCACCGCTGGCCTGGCCTTGATGCGTCCTACCCCCAGGATCGCCGTCTCCGGCAGGTTGATGATGGGGGTGAAGGCGTCAATCTCGTGCATCCCCAAATTGGTGATGGTGAAGGTGCTGCCACTCAGCTCATCCGGCAGGGCCTTGCCTGCCCGCGCCCGCTCTACCAACTCCCTCACTTCGCGGGCGATCCCAGCCACACCCTTGCGGTCCGCATTGCGAATCACTGGCACCAGCAACCCTCGGTCCGTGTCCACCGCCAGGGCAATGTGAATCTCGCGCCACTGGCGGATGACCTCTCCGTCCAGACGGGCGTTCATGTAGGGGAACTGCCGCAGCGCGTGGGCAACCAGCTTGACCAACAGGTCGTTATAACCGATGTTGAAACCCAGCTCAGCCGCCAGACTCGCCTTCAGCCGCTCGCGCAGCTCGACGAAGGCGGTGGCGACAGCTTCAGTGGTCAGGGTGACCGGCGCCGTGGTCTGGTGGCTCTCGCACATGCGCTGAGCGATGACGGCCCGCACGCCGCCCATGGGCACTTCTGCAACGGCTACGGCCGGTCTCGCCGGTGCCGGGGCAGAAGAAATAGCCATCGGCGGGGCCTCCAGGTAAGCCGCCACGTCCCGCTCGACGATGCGCCCGTCAGGACCACTGCCCGGCACCTGCGCCAGGTCTACCCCTTTCTCCCGTGCCAGTCTTCGCGCTCGCGGTGAGGCGAAGATACGGGTTTCAGGCTTCAAGGTTTCAGGTTTTAGGGTTTCAGGTTTCACGGCTTCGTCAACCTGAAACTCGAAACCTGGAACCCGAAACTCATGGGCCGAGATATCCTCGTCGGCTGTCTTGGTGATCAGCGCCACCACGGTGAGCACCGACACCGTCTGGCCGGTGG
>CAZQDO010000437.1:0-5095 GCA_964592085.1 uncultured Anaerolineae bacterium
ACAAGCTGGGGCTGGTGGTGCCGTGGATGGGGTTGGCGACGCTAGCTGGGTTCGCGGCCTTGGGGGTTGTGGTGGTCAGGAGGCGCAAGGGCTCATAGACCTGACGGGCTTCAAAAATCTGCCAGGTCTGTCGAAGCAGAGGGTTCTGGCGGGCGGTTTGCCAGAACCTTTTGGTTTTAGGGGCTGTGTGCTGGCTGGACAAAAGAGGCCAAGTCAAGTATAATCTTACCCGAGTAACGTGACAAAAGGAATTAGCGTTGTACCTGTATGAAGTCATCTGGAAGGACAGGTTCGTCGACAAGATCGCTGAGAAGCATGGCGTGACAACCGATGAAGTTGAGGAGATCCTGTTTTCAGAGCCTCTCATCCGCTTGGCCGAAAGGGGGCGGGTGAAAGGCGAGGATCTGTACCTGGCCTACGGACAAACGACGGCTGGCAGGTATCTGGTTGTCTTCTTCATTCGCAAACATCGAACCGCTGCCTTGCCGATTTCGGCCCGAAACATGACTCAATCTGAGCGGAGGTATTATGGTGGCCAAAAGAAAGCGCGTTGACCCAATTCCCGAGGAGTTCGCTAGTTACGAAGAAGCTGCCGATTTTTGGGACACACACGACACCACGGACTACCCGGACGCTTTTCGTACCGTGGAGGCAGTGGTTGAGTTCAGGAGGCGACGCTACGAAGTTGAAATAGATGAGGACGTAGCCAGAGTGCTTCGGACAAAAGCCAGGCAAAAAGGCGTTACCATCAGTCACCTGGCAAGCGACCTTCTCCGTCAACAACTCCCCGCTGCCAGGTAGCTACGATATTTAGGTGACGCAGATGCCAGAATTCAAACTTGTATCCGATTTCCAACCCACGGGCGACCAGCCCACGGCTATCGAAGAGTTGGTGCAGGGGCTCCACCAGGGCCACAAGCACCAAACTCTGCTGGGGGCCACCGGCACGGGCAAGACCTACGTCATGGCCCAGATCATCGAGCAGGTGCAGCGGCCAACCCTGGTGATGTGCCACAACAAAACCCTCGCCGCCCAGCTCTACGCTGAGTTCAAGGAGTTCTTCCCCCATAACGCGGTGGAGTACTTCGTCAGCTACTACGACTACTACCAGCCCGAGGCCTACGTGCCGCGCCACGACCTCTACATTGAGAAGGACGCTTCCATTAACGAGGAGATTGACCGCCTGCGGCTGGCGGCTACCTCAAGCCTCTTCTCCCGCCGCGACGTGGTTATCGTGGCCTCGGTCTCCTGCATCTACGGCATCGGCGATCCCGAAGAGTACGGCAAGGTGGTGGTCAGCCTGCACCGGGGACAGATGCACAGGCGAGACAAGGTGCTGCGGCATCTGGTGGACATCCACTACGAGCGCAACGACGTGGACTTCGCCCGCGGCCGCTTTCGGGTGCGCGGCGACACCCTGGAGATCTTCCCCGCCTACGAAGATTTGGCCTACCGCGTGGAGTTCTGGGGCGACGAGATAGACCGCATCACCGAGATCGAGCCCTTGACCGGGGAGGTGCTGACCGCGCACCAGGAAATCGCCATCTACCCGGCCAAGCATTTCATCACCCCCCAGGAGAAGCTGACTCTGGCCTTGCGGGACATTGAGGCGGAATTGGAGAAGCGTCTGGGGGAGCTCCAAGCCCAGGGGAAGCTCTTGGAGGCCCAGCGGCTGGATCAGCGTACCAAATACGACCTGGAGATGCTGCGCGAGGTCGGCTACTGCAGCGGCATCGAAAACTATTCCCGCCATCTCTCCCAGCGCGCGCCCGGCAGCCCCCCCTGGACTCTTATGGAGTACTTTCCCGACGACTTTCTGCTCTTCGTTGATGAGTCCCACATGACCATCCCCCAGGTGCGGGGAATGTACCACGGCGACGCTTCCCGCAAGAAGACCCTGGTGGAATTCGGCTTCCGGCTGCCCAGCGCGCTGGATAACCGTCCGCTGAACTTCCAGGAGTTCGAAAAGAGGATCAACCAGGTCATCTACACCTCAGCCACGCCGGGACCTTATGAGCTGGAGCACTCGGCCCAGGTGGTGCAACAGATCATCCGCCCCACCGGCCTGGTGGATCCTGAGATCACTGTCAAGCCGGTCAAGGGTCAGATAGACGACCTGATCCACCAGATCAACCAGCGGTTAGAGCGGGGGGAGCGGGCACTGGTGACCACCCTCACCAAGCGCATGGCCGAGGACCTGGCCGATTACCTGGCCGAGATGGGGATCAAGGTACACTACCTGCACTCGGAGATCCAGACCCTCGAGCGAGTGGAGATCCTGCGAGACCTGCGGCTGGGCGTTTACGACGTGGTGGTGGGGATCAACCTGCTCCGGGAGGGCCTGGACCTGCCCGAGGTGTCGCTGGTGGCCATCCTCGACGCCGACAAGGAGGGCTTCCTGAGAAGCGACCAGGCCCTCATCCAGACCATCGGACGGGCAGCCCGCCACGTCAACGGCCAGGTGATCATGTACGCCGACGGGTTGACTGACTCAATGAAGCGGGCCATTGACGAAACCAACCGTCGGCGCGGCATCCAGACGGCCTACAACGTAGAACACCGCATCGAGCCCCGCAGCATCATCAAAGAGGTGCGCGACCTGACCGACCGGGTGCGGGCCGTGGCTGAAGAAAAGGCCGAGTACCGGGTGCCTGCGGAGATGCCCAAGCACGAACTGGCCCGTTTGATCAAGGAACTGGAGAAGCAGATGAAGGCCGCAGCCCAGGCGCTGGAGTTCGAGAAAGCGGCCCTTCTGCGCGACCAGATCTACGATCTGCGCCGGGAATTGTCGGACATGGAAGAGGACGTGCCGGAGTGGGAGAGGGTGAGGAAGCTGGGGCGTTAGCATCCGCCAGGGGCTCCGTTTCGCTCAAGCCCCTGGCTCAGTCTACAAAGCCCCGTTGGGGCTGGATTTGACAGGCCGGTAGGCCTTTGTATGTTGAGCCCGACGGCGCCTGTCCTGAGCCAGGCGAAGGATCAGCCCCGGGCGGGGCGGCGACGGAAAGTCAACCTTTGTCACGTGAAACGGCATCAGTGACCAGGAGATGTAAAGCAATGAAAAGAACACAGGTTTGCCCGCCTGAGGAACCGCGCGAAGAGGTAGAGATTGCGTCGGGAGAGGAAGAAGAGCTTAGCGAAGAGGAGCTAAAAAACCATCCTCTGTATCAAATCATCGGCATGTGTTCTAGCGGCCTCGAAGATGGAGCCGAGAATCACGATTACTACCTCTATTCTGAAAATAGCCCGAACAAGTTCGAGACTCCGGAGTCCTCAACTTGTTGAGGGATTTTCATGCTTCATGGTGCCCCGCAGGGGCATGGCGACCACGGAGAAAATATGTCCTAGTCGTGATGCGACCGTGAAAAGCGAAGATTTACTTTCCAGCTACCTCAACCTATACCGCAACGGTGAACTGGCCCGCCGCATTGAGCGGGCTTCTGCTTCTCTGGAGGATTGTCGCCTCTGTCCGCGGGAGTGCGGGGTGAACCGCCTGCGGGGGAAGCAGGGTTTCTGCCGGGTGGGAGCGCAGCCCAAGGTAGCCAGTTGGAATGTGCATCCCTGGGAGGAGCCGCCCATTAGCGGGACCCGCAGCTCAGGCACTATCTTCTTCTCCGGTTGCACTGGCCGCTGTCTCTTCTGCCAGAACTATCCCATCAGCCAACTGGGGGTGGGCAACGAGGTCTCCGTGGAACGCCTGGCGGGGATGATGCTGGAGCTGCAAGGCAAGGGCTGCCACAATATCAACCTGGTCACACCGACCCATTTCGTGCCCCAGATCCTGGCCGCCCTCCCCCACGCCATTGAGAGGGGTCTCCACCTTCCCCTGGTCTACAACACCAGTGGCTACGAGGCGGTGGAAGCGCTGGAGCTCCTCGACGGCGTGGTGGACATCTACCTGCCCGACGCCAAATACGCCGACGACGAGACCGCTCGTCGCCTGTCGGGATTCGTGCGCTACGTGGAGGCCAACCGCGCGGCCCTCAAAGAGATGTACCGCCAGGTGGGCGCTGAACTGATCCTGGACGACGAAGGCATCGCCCGGCGCGGCCTCATCGCCCGCCATCTGGTCTTGCCCGACGGCCTGGCAGGCACGCCAGAGGTGCTGCGCTGGCTGGCCGAAAACTTATCACCCCGCGTCCACGTCAGCCTGATGGATCAGTACTTCCCCGCTCACAAGGCCGTGGGCCACCCCATCCTGGGTCGCAAGATCACTGCTGAGGAGTACGAGGAGGCATTGAATGCTTTCGACGAGGCAGGGCTGGAGAACGGCTGGAGGCAGGAACACGACGAGTGCCTGGACGAGGCCTATGCTATTTAACAGACGGTTGGAGGCCCAAGACCTGATTCAAAAAGAGGGCACTGGGTTAGCACTCTGAACCCAATGCCCTCTTTTGGTATCCGAGATCCATCAGCGTAAACTTAAGCTCTGAGCCCCGTCCCTTCGACAGGCTCAGGACAAGCCCCAGGGCGGCCCGAGGACGGGCCTTCGAGCCTTAAGTTCACAGGAATGATCCGAACGACTTGGGTGAACTTCCAGCTTTGGTAGGGCCCAGTCTTATTGTCTGAGACTTACCCGGTCAGAGGGATGGTCTCCCCTGGTTCTCCCGAGGGAGCCCTGAGGCTGGGCATCAGGCTGACCATGAGCTTGGTGAAATAGCTCTGGGGGGGTGTGGCTGCTTCGTCGTATCCCATCTCGCTTATCTCGGCCTTCACCCGTAGAGAGGCTGTCTCCAAGACAACGGCCTTGCCGGGCTCAACCAGGACGGCCTCCCCCTTAGGAGCCAGCTTGGCTCGCAAAGCATCCTCGCCGTAGGCATACTTACTCATCAGCACCTTGGTGACGGTGCGGATGTCGTTCTTGTCGAAAAGCCAGACCTCAAACGCGGTGACATGGGCAGGTGGCCCTGCGCCCACTATCTCAGAGATGCCCATGCCGCATTCACCCAGAAATTCGCCGCTAGGCGACTCGATGGGAAAAGACTGGTCATAGCTATCCTGACCTATGGTGTAGCTGGCAGGGAAGCGACCCAGGATCTCCCCGACGTCTTCTGGCCTGGCCGCTTGCCGCACTGGAGAAAGCCGTTTGCCCGTCCTC
>CAZQDO010000438.1:0-2048 GCA_964592085.1 uncultured Anaerolineae bacterium
TACTACTCCCTGGCAGATGACAGGGTCATCGAGGCCCTGGACCTGCTGCGGAAGGTGCTGGCCGAGATCCTGGCCCAGCGCAAGGCGCTGGCCGAAGCGTTGGAATAGGCACGCCCGTGAGCCCGCGCCCTGGCTGGGGGCGGGATGGGCCTGAGAATGGGAGGGAGAACAGTGAGCGCAGAGAGAACAGTGGACAAGACCGTTGATTGCCAGGGACTCTTTTGCCCCATGCCCATCGTCAAGATCTCCAAGGCGATCAAAGAGATCGAGGTGGGCCAGGTGCTGGAGATGTTGGCCGACGATCCCGGCTCCAAGGCGGATATGGCAGCCTGGGCGCATCAGACGGGCCACGAGTTGCTGGACATGAAAGAAGAGGGCGGCGTATTCAAGTTCTACGTGCGCCGCGCCAGCTAGGGGGAGAGAGCGAGAATGGCCGAAGAGAGAAAGAAGAGACTGGCCCTGGTCGCCTCCAAGGGAGCGCTGGATGAGGCCTATTCACCGCTGATTCTGGCCACCACTGCGGCCGCCATGGGTTGGGAAGTGGGCATCTTCTTCACCTTCTACGGATTCGATATCATCAGCAAGAAGAGGATGAACGCCCTGAAAGTGTCGCCCATCGGCAACCCGGCCATGCCGGAGCCGATCCCTGCCGTGCCCGTGAAGGTTCCGAACATCATCGGCACCATCCCGGGCATGACTCACCTGGCCACGGCCTTCATGAAGAGCTGGATGAGCAGGGCGCATCTGCCCAGCGTCCCGGAGTTCGTGGAGATGGCCCAGGAGATGGGAGTGAGGTTCTTCGCCTGCGCCATGACCATGGGGGTGATGGGGGTTGAGGAAGAGGACCTCATCGACGGGTGCGAGCTGGTGGGCGCCACCACGTTTCTGGACTTCGCCGCGGACGCGGACGTCCAGTTGTACATCTAGTT
Organism: uncultured Anaerolineae bacterium; assembly: GCA_964592085.1. Taxonomy (GTDB): domain Bacteria; phylum Chloroflexota; class Anaerolineae; order VGOG01; family VGOG01; genus CAZQDO01. Next base: position 930 of record CAZQDO010000438.1, read on the forward strand.
TGTTCCCATTCGATCGACTGCAGCCCGGGGCGCCGCTGCGAGGACTGACGTGGGATGCTGTCTGGCGCGAGCCTCCTTGGCCTGCGCTGGAGGGGTAACGGCGCCTTCTGAGGTGGCGCTCATGGGTCTGACCGGTGGGTGCGGAAAGGACCGGGGAAAGGAAAAGAGTGGTGAGCGAGGAAGAAGCCAATAGTATCATGTACGTGCAGACGCACGGTGTGGACGAACCGACGAAGAGCGCCACGCCCTTCTTTCTGGCTGCCGCTGCCGCGGCCATGGACATCAAGGCCGGCATCTACTTCACCATGGATGGGGCGACCCTCCTGAAGAAAGGCGTCGCCGAGCGGTTGACCATCAAGCGCGGCGCGGGAGGCGAGAGCCTCAAGTTCTTCATGGACCAGGCTCTGGAGCTGGGCGTGAAGTTCTACGTCTGCCAGCCCAGCCTGGATCTACACGGTTTGACCATGGAGGACCTCATCGACGGCGTGGAGATGATTGGCGGGGCGGCCTTCAACAGCATGGCCCTGGACGCCGACACGGTGATCTCCTTCTGACCGGGGCTGGCAAAGCGTCAGGCGCTCCGGAGAGTGGGTGCGCTGGCATCGACGAGGTGCAAGGTAGATGGGTTACTGGTTTACATGGTTTGTTTCCAACGTACTGCCGTTCGTGACGGCTGGCGTGTTCTTCGTGGGGCTGGCCTACCGCGTGGTGCGGTGGCAACGCAGGCCGCGGGCCTCTGTGTCCCTCAGGCTTCCGCCCGAACAGCGCAGCTTGGTGCGGACCCTGCGCGAGATCGTAACCGAGATCGTTACCTTCCGGCGTGTCTTCCGAGGATCGTGGGCCCTGTGGGTCGCCAGTTGGCTGTTCCACATCTCCATACTGATCTTCGTCATGGGACACCTGAGGCTATTCTTCGACTTCAACTGGCTGTGGAACCTGCTGCACCTGGCGCCAGAGCAGGTCGATCTGCTGGCCTTTGTCGGCGGAGGCACCTCGGGTACGCTGTTCATGCTGGGACTTCTGGCCCTGCTGGCCCGCAGGCTGAGGATGCCGGTGAGGAGCCTGTCTGTGCCCAGCGACTATCTGCTCTTGCTTCTGCTGCTAGCCATCGCTGTGACC
>CAZQDO010000438.1:2058-5079 GCA_964592085.1 uncultured Anaerolineae bacterium
CTGATGCACCTCGGACTGGAGCCGTACCAGGCTTTCTTCTCCAATCTCTTCCATCTCAGGTTTGGCGCGCCGGTGGACAGCCTGGTCTTCCTGGTGCATTTCCTTCTGGTGCAGGTGTTCCTGATCTACTTGCCCTTCAGCAAACTGGTGCACACCGTTGGAGGCGCGTTGACGCTGAAGTGGACGCTGAGATGAGATGGCGGCGTCCCGTACGGCTGTGAGGTAAGAGGCGTGACGAACGAGTCAGGAGCCAATACGCGAGAGCTGGTGGGGCTGCTCGAGGAAAAGATCACGGGGCCGATACGGACTTCTCTCGAGATCTGTGCTCACTGCGGGCTGTGTGCCGAAGCGTGCCATCCCTACGTGGGGACCGGCGACGTGGAACAGATCCCTTCCGCGAGGGCCCAGCAGTTGGAAAGGGTCTACAAGCGATACTACACCAGGCTGGGTCGAATCGCGCCCCGGCTGGTGGGGGCTGAGGATTTGGATGAGGAGGTCGTCCAGCGCTTGCAGAAGATGGCCTACCAGTGTACGTTGTGCCGCCGCTGCGCCCTGTACTGTCCCTTCGGCATCGACAACGCCAGCATGGTGAGCGCCATCAGGGCGCTGCTGGCCGAGGCAGGAAAGGTCCCAGCCGGCCTGCAAGAGCATGCCGACAACGCCTACGAGACGGGCAACACCCTGGCCATCGCCCAAGAGCAGTTCATGGACCGTATCGAGTGGTTCGAGGAGGAGCTCCAGGACGCCGTGGGCGACGAGAATGTCACCATTCCTCTCGACAAGGTGGGGGCGGAGATGCTCTTCGTGCCCACACCAATCCAGATCATGAGATTCCCCAGTGTGATCATCTCCGCGGCCAAGATCTTCTACACCGTGGGAGCCGACTGGACGATGAGCAGCACGCGCTTCGATGGCACCAACTTCGCGCTCTTCTCGGGAGAGGAAGAGAAGAGAAACGAAATCGCGCAGCGTTTGGTGGACGAGATGGAGCGTCTGAGGGCCAGAGCCCTGGTCCTCAGCGAGTGCGGCCATTCCTATTGGGCCATGAAGTACGCGGCCGAGAGCTGGCTGGGCAAGACCTTTCCCTTCGAAGTGAAGAACATCGTGGAGTTGCTCGCGGAGTACATCTCGGAAGGACGGCTGAAGCTTGACCCTTCGGTGAACCCGCAGACGGTGACCTATCACGACCCCTGTAATCTGTCGCGTAAGGGCGGCCTTCTCGAGCAGCCGCGGGTCTGCTTGGACGCCGCGACCGAGAAGTTCGTGGAGCTGAACCCCTGCGGCCAGTTAGCCTGGTGCTGCGGTGGGGGCGGCGGAGTCATCGCCATCCCGGAGTACGACGACCTGCGCCTGGCCGCCGGCAAGCCGAAGGCTGAGCAGATAGCGAAAAGCGGCGCCGAGCTGGTGGCCACCGCGTGTGACAACTGCAAGCTGCAACTGATAGACCTGGCAGAGCATTACGGGCTCGACGTCTCCGTGGTGGGCGTGACGGACCTGGTGGCCAACGCCCTGGTCATGGACGAGAAAAAGGAGTAGGGGAGGAGCGATGGCAACGATCAGCGGCTGCAACATACCGGAGGATCTGTACTATCTGGCTGGCGACAAGCTCGTGTGGGCACGCTTCGAGGTGGACGGCACCGTCACTGCCGGCGTTCCTGATCCCGGCCAGGCCATAGCGGGCAAGGTCGTGGCGGTCACGCCGAAGAAGCTGGGGCGGACCGTGGACCGCGGCAAGAGTCTGGGAACCCTGGAGAGCGGCAAATGGGTGGGTCCCATCCCGGCCCCGGTTTCGGGAGAGATCATCGCCATCAACGAGGCGGTCGCGGCCAGCCCCGCTCTGGTCAACGACGATCCCTACGGGGAGGGCTGGATTGTCAAGCTCCAGCCTTCTGATGCCGAGGCAGACAAGACCGACCTGGTCACCGGCCAGGCCGCAGTGGACGCCTTCCAGCAACTGATGGCGGAGCGGGGCATCTCCTGCCAGTAGGCTCCCAGACGCCAGCCCTCAGCTGGAATAGGCACTGCTTGCTCGGCCGGGGCCACCAGGCAGACGGAAATCTGTGCCGGAAAGGTCCAGACCGCGTACAGGACGGTGCGTTTGGCCTGCCAGCGGTGTGGGCTTTCTCGAAGAGCCGGCAGAGTATCCCACGAGCCAGCTTTGGTCTGGCGCAGCCCACGGCCGACCCTCACGTTGCCTCCTGCTACGAACCCGCTTTGCCTCTGTCAAGGCCGCGTGCTATACTATGCCCCTGAGAGCCGGGCGTAGGCGTTCTTGGCCTGGCGAGGTGAGCAGAGGATGGTGAAGACAAGGTGGGTGGTAGCGATGCTGCCAGCGGTCCTACTGCTGGCGGTCATGCCCACGGTCGTCTGGGCCCAGGATCCCTGCCAGGATCCCGGAAACCTGACCTTCAACTGCCAGTTCGACACCTTCGACTATGTCCCCCCTCATGGCGCCGTAGCCAGTGGCTGGACGGCCTTTGTGGAGTTCGCCGTAGAGCCTCCCGCCTTCAACAGCGGAAGCGAGAGCCCGCTGGCCCCCGCCCAGGAGATCTTCTCCGCCTGGTTGCCGTTCACGGCCGGAATCTACCAGCAGGTACAGGTCACGCCTGGGGTAGCCTATGTGGCGGCCATTGGCTGGGCGCCCTATGCCTCCTACGACGATCGGGGGGGCAGGAATGCCGGCCAGTTCATAGGCCGAAAGGTAGGGATCGATCCGTCTGGGGGCACCGATCCGATGTCGAACGGGATAGTGTGGAGCCCCGAGGTCTGGGACGAGCTGGGAGGCGTCTTCCCGCAGTTGAGGGTCTCGGCGATGGCGCAGAGCCAGACGATCACCGTCTTCGTCAGGGCGAACAACCCTCAGTCCCACGGGAACGACAAAGTCTGGTTCGATGCGGTCACGCTGATGGTTGACCCGTCCCAACCTACCGCCACACCGACGCAGGTCCCGCCCAGTCCGACACCGACGTCGCCACCGCCCACGGCCACGGCGACTGCTGTACCTGCCACTGAGACCCCGGT
>CAZQDO010000439.1:0-5078 GCA_964592085.1 uncultured Anaerolineae bacterium
CATGTCCGGTGGTGTGGGAGGGGGGCGGTTAGGCCGTCCCCCTATCCCGATTTTGCCAACCAGGGCGAAACCTGGTATACTATACCCAGAAAAAACGAAAACTCCCGACTGGTTTGGTGACAACCATTGAGACACGGCCAAGCTGCGGCGACAGCCTGGCGAGGATAGCATGGCACGGAAGCCCGTCTGTCGCAAGTCAGGCAGGCTTTTTGGTTAGAGTGGACATCCAGCGTATTCCATGTGAGCCCAGGAGGGACAAATGGCAAAGAAAAGCGAACCCAAAGCTGAAGCGGAGCAACCACCTAATGATAAGGCAGAAGATGATACCTGCTTTGTGATTATGCCATTCGGGGGGTGGAAAGACAAATACTATCAGGGCATATTCAGGCCAGCGATAGAGAATGCAGGTCTTGAACCGCGCCGCGCTGACGACTTGTATCGGCCAGGCAGTATTATGAATCACATTTGGGCCTATACGCAAGAGGCCAAGGTCATCTTGGCAGACTTGACTGGGAAGAATCCCAACGTCTTCTACGAGCTTGGGCTGGCCCACGCTATAGCCAAGCCCGTGATCCTTGTGAGCGAATCCGTTGAAGACATTCCGTTTGACTTGCGAGATCTGAGAGTCATTGGGTATGACAAAGATGATCCAAATTGGGGAAGCCTTCTTAGAGAGAGAATAACTGAGTCGATCAAAGAGACATTGGAAGCGCCCAAGAGGTTTGTTCTTCCGACTTTCCTGAAGGTTGACGAAACCGCAAGAAGTGAAAAGGTGTCTCCCTACGAAAAGGAGTTGCTGGAACTAAGGCAGGCAATCAAGGTTCTGTTCAGACGATTTGATACAGCCGTCAGGCCCCTGGCCGAACGTGTGGCTGAGGAGGAAAAATACGCACAATTGATTAGAGAAGGCAAGGATCCAGTTTACGCGAGGCAGATAATAGCCCTCGACAAGGCGCTTGAAGACTTCGGAAGAGAGGAACTCACCCTTTGACCAGATCCCGTCTGACGCAGTGGTACTTTGGCGGTGCTTGGGGAGGGAGGCAAGAACGCTTTATGAGAAACGACAATCGCGAAGAAATGGACTGGGACGTCTTCATCAGTCACGCCTGGGAAGATAAAGAATCGTTCGCTCGCCCTCTAGCTAAGGCACTAGAGGCGAAGGGCCTCCGCGTCTGGTTCGATGAGTTCACCTTGCGTGTGGGTGACAAGCTTCGACGCTCAATTGACTACGGCCTCGCCAACTCCAGGTATGGCGTTGTCATCCTGAGCCCGCACTTCTTCGGGAAGGAATGGCCTCAGATAGAACTCGACGGGCTTGTGCAACGGGAAAGTGCGGGCGAGAAAGTGGTTCTTCCCGTCTGGCACAATATTAGTGCTGAGCAGATCAAAAAGCACTCGCTCCCCTTGGCAGATCGGATAGCGGTATCATCAGCCTGCGGCCTAGAGCACGTCGTTTCAGAATTGCTGGAAGTTCTTCTTCAGTTCTTCAGCCCCTTCGAGCCAGAGATGGTCCTTATCCCCGCTGGCGAGTTCTTCATGGGCAACGATCCCAATACTGTCAAACGCGCATTGAGAATGGACAAACACACATTGAAAAACGAGCATCCCCAACACATCAGGTATTTGCCTGACTACTGCCTGGCCAAGACGCCGGTGACCAACGCCGAGTACATTGTTTTTTTACAAGCTGTTTCCCGTCAGTCGAGACATTGGGAAGGTGGAAAGCCGCCAGTAGGCAAAGAGGATCACCCCGTGGTAAGCGTCTCCTGGCATGATGCTATAGACTATTGCCGCTGGCTAGGCGAGGTTACGGGTAAGCCCTACCGCCTACCCAGCGAAGCTGAATGGGAGAAGGGCGCGCGGGGCACGGATGAGCGTATCTATCCCTGGGGCAACCATTGGGATGTGAAGTGGTGTAACACTAGGGAGGGTGGGAAAGGTAATACCACGCCAGTGGGGAATTACCCCCAAGGAGCCAGCCCCTACGGCTTACAGGATATGGCGGGCAACGTGTGGGAGTGGTGTTCCAGCCTCTATAAGGATTATCCCTACGACCCCGATGACGGCCGTGAAGATTTGGAGGCTGACGGGCGTCGTGTGCTGCGTGGCGGCTCGTTTTTCCACTTTCAGAGGGCTGCCCGCTGCGCCTACCGCGGCGGGGCCGGCCCGCACGGCCGCGTCGGTGATGTGGGTTTTCGAGTAGCGTCTTCCCCCATCTCTCCTTAAGGTCAGGAGTTGATTTCTGGGAGGTCTTCAGCGTAGTCAGGCCAGAGACGAGTAAAACCCACAACTAGAACGCTTCCATGGGGATAGCACAATGAACCTTTTCGAGCACAGCCGCCTGGACCAAATCAGCAAAGAAGCGCCTCTGGCAGCCCGCGTGAGACCTCGCAGCCTGGCAGAGTTTGTAGGGCAGGAAGAGATTGTGGGGCCGGGGAGGCTGCTGAGACGATCTATTGAGGGCGACCAACTGTCGTCCCTCATCCTCTGGGGGCCGCCAGGAACGGGCAAGACCACCCTTGCCATGATCATCGCCAACACCACCAAGTCCCACTTCGAGACCCTCAGCGCGGTCATGGCAGGCGTGGCCGACATCCGAAGGATCGTTGCCGAGGCGAAGGAGAGGCGCAACTTCTACGGTCAGCGGACCATCCTCATGGTTGACGAGATCCACCGCTTCAACAAAGCCCAGCAGGATGCCCTTTTGCCCCACGTCGAGGATGGCACTATCATCTTCATCGGTGCGACCACTGAGAACCCCTACTTCGAGGTCATCCCGCCCCTGGTCTCCCGCTCCAGGGTCTTCCAGCTAAAAGCGCTGAGTGAGGAGGATCTGGCCGTCATCCTGCGTCAAGCCCTGGCCGATAAGGAACGGGGCTATGGGAAGCTGAAAGTGGAGATTGACGAGGAGGCGATGGCCCACCTGGTGAGAGTGGCCGGGGGGGATGCTCGCACCGCGCTCAACGCCCTGGAGCTGGCTGTGGAGACGACGAAGCCCGACCGGGGGGTGATCCACGTTGACCTGGCTGTGGCCGAGGACTCCATCCAGCGCCGGGCCCTGGTCTACGACCGGGAAGCGCACTACAACACCATCTCCGCCTTCATTAAGAGCCTGCGAGGAAGCGATCCCGACGCCGCGTTGTATTGGCTGGCCAAGATGATCTACGCCGGCGAAGATCCCCGCTTCATCGCCCGACGGATGATCATCTTTGCCTCGGAGGACGTGGGCAACGCTGATCCCCAGGGCCTGGTCGTCGCCACCTCTGCTGCCAACGCCCTGGAGTGGGTGGGTCTGCCCGAGGCCCAATTCAACCTGGCCCAGGCCGCCATCTACCTGGCCACCGCGCCCAAGAGCAACTCGACGGGAGCCTACTTCAAAGCGCTAGGAGATGTGGAACGGGAGGGAAAAGTTGAGGTGCCCACGCATCTGAAAGACGCCAGCCGCGACGGCAAGGCTCTGGGCCACGGCGTGGGCTACAAGTATCCCCATGATTACGCCGGGCACCACGTTCCCCAGCAATATCTGCCCGATGAGCTCGCGAGCCGCCGCTATTACGAACCCAGCGGTCAGGGGTATGAGAAGACCATCAAAGAGCGATTAACTCGTTGGCGGGGAGGGAGCAACAAGTAAGGAGATGGAAGCAGGCGGATATGACCTGGAGGCTCCCTCAGGAGCAGGGGCCAAGCACAGATGAGGTAGAGGGTGCATGTCTGAAGGGGCATGTCGGCTATCCTTGCTTTCTCAGGCACTGAAGGTGATTTGCAATCGGCAGGCCTTGCCGCTGAACGGCAACACGATCTGCCCGCCGGACGATCTCAGGTCAAACTTCTCCACTGCATTGCCCCGATGCACCTCCAGCAACGCCGGCAGGCTCTTCGAGTCCCCCTCTGGGGTGATCCGGTGCACCCAGACTTTGAGCTCCCCGGCTGGCGTAGCCGGCAATTGGAAAGTCGCGTCGCGTAGCGATGGGAACGCCGGCACCGTGCCACTGGCAGCTTGATGATGTTGTTCATCCTCCGGGTATCCCAGCCGCACTTCTGCCATCGTCGGTCGGCCGTCAACGACGACATTGAAGGCGGATGGCTTCCCCTGGCGCTGATCCTCGCGCAGCTCCACCACCGCCCGCCGGACAAACGCCCCTCGACGCACCATGATGGCCGTCGCGCCCAGCATGACCATGCCGACGAGCAAGGCCCCGGCACGCTCCAGGGGACTTTGCCATAAGATCAGGCCATGAATGAACAGGATAGCCAGGAAGAGAAGGTATACGCCTGCGATGAGCAATGGATGAGCTAAAAACCGGTAAACCAAACCTGGCACATACTCGCCCTTCCGTCGGCCAGCCACCAGCAGGAGAACGGGGAAGATGCCCCCCAGCAGGGAAGTGGCAATGACGCCCAGAAAGCTGATCAGCCTGGCGTAGGATCCGGAATCGGTCAGGAACAACCACTCGGTCACCACAAAGGCGATCACCACCGGGCTCACCGACAGGAGGAGGCGTCCGCGCTCGCCCAGGCGGGTGAAGAGAGACGCGGACAGGGAGAGACGCGGAGACAAGGAGAGGGGGAGACGCGGAGAACTCTCCGTGTCCCCGTGTCTCTGTGTCTCGAAAATGGCCTCCAGCGTCTCCAGCGTCAAATCGTGCTCCCTGAGCTCCGGCAGTTGCGACCGTGCCGGCAGCCGTTCGCGGATCAAGTAGAAAAGGCCGAGAGAGATGATGATCGAGCCCATACCCATGCTGAGGATGGCGAAGATAGATCCCAGCAGGTGCACGTTGGGTCCGACCATGGCCGCCAACGGAGCCAGAGCGGTTCCGGTCTGGCCAGTCAGCGATTGTGGCGCGATGGCCCCGTTGACAGCCAGTGTCCAGATGCTGCTCAGAATCAGCGTGACGGCTATGGCAGCGACGTTGCCCCAGATCAGGGAGCGGCCACTGGGATCGCGGCGGAGGGTGATGGTGGCGATGTTGCCCACCGCCGGATGGGCCAGGTAGGCCGACATGATGGTGCCAAAGATCAGTTGCAGGAGCGCGGGCTCAAAAGGGCGCCCGCCGATGAAAGGGAGATTGGTGTACGAG
>CAZQDO010000440.1:0-5066 GCA_964592085.1 uncultured Anaerolineae bacterium
ATTATCTTTTGAGGGAACAAACTGCTTTCGGTGATATTATACGTGAAGGAATGCGGCCTGTTGACAAAATTCCGGCTACGTGCTATCATTACGCCGCTCACCGGGGCTTGCCCCAAAAACGCAAAGGAGAGAACGATGTCCAGACCCAAGCTAGAGTTACTTGACAAGGAAACCATAGAACGCATCCTGGCGGAAGCCCACGAATTGCTATGGGACCCAGGGGTGCGCATCCACAGCGACGAGGCCCTCAAACTCGTCGCCGATGCCGGGGCCACGGTTGATTTCGCCAGCAGAGTGGCCAACATCCCAGCCGAACTGGTTGATCAGGCCGTGGAAACAGTCCCCTCTTCGTTTTACCTCCACGACTTCGAGGGGAACCCCGTCGTGCACTACGGCGACGATGATGTCCAGTTCGACCCAGGCTCAGCAGCCATCGAGTTCCTGGACTATGGGGCGACCCAGTCGCGCAAGCCGATCACCGCCGACTTCGTCGCTTACATCAAGCTGGCCGAGACGCTGCCGGAATTGGACGCCGTCAGCACAGCCCTGGTCTGCTCGGACGTGCCGGAGAGCATGGCAGACCTCTACCGCCTCTACCTGGTGCTGCGCTACGCCAGGAAGCCCGTGATCACGGGGGCCTTTGCCGTTGAGACCTGGTTCACCATGCGGGACCTGCTCGTCGCCGTCGTTGGCAGCGAAGAGGCCCTGGCTGCCAGGCCCATCGCGGTGTTCGACGTCTGTCCCTCGCCCCCTCTGCTGTGGAGCGAGATCACCTGCCAGAACATGATTGACTGTGCCCGGGCCGGCATCCCGGCCGAGTTGGTCTCTATGCCCCTGTCCGGAGCGACGGGTCCCGCCACCCTGATCGGTTCGGTGGTGCAGCACGCCGCCGAGTGTCTCAGTGGCATCACTATCCACCAACTGGCTAAGGCTGGATCGCCCATCGTCTGGGGCGGCTCACCGGCCGCTTTCGACATGCGCACGGGGACACCACCCATGGGGGCCATCGAGACCCTGATGATAGATTGCGCCTATGCTCAGGTAGGCAAGCACCTGGGATTGCCCACCCACGCCTACATGGGCATGAGCGACGCCAAGATCGTGGACGCCCAGGTCGGCTTCGAGTCGGGCATTGGCAACATCATGGCCGCCCTGGCCGGGGTGAACATGGTCTCTGGGGCCGGCATGATGGACTTCGAAAGCTGCTTCAGCCTGGAGAAGCTGGTGATGGACAACGAGCTCATCGGCATGGCCCGCCGTCTAGTGCGAGGCATTGACACCTCAGAGGATCCATTAGCCACCGTCATCATGCGCCAGGTCGGCCACGAAGGCAACTTCCTGCGTACCAAACACACCCGAAAGTGGTTCAAGCGGGAACTGTTCATCCCCTCTCCGGTCATTGACCGCGACTACCGTCAGGCCTGGGAGACCAAGGGCGCCAAGGACATCACGCAGCGAGCGCATGAACGAGCCGAGCAATTGGTGGCCGCCTACCAGCCCAAGCCGCTGTCCAAAGAGGTGGAAAAGGAGTTGACGGCCATCACCCTGCGAGCAGCCAAAGAGCGGGGAATGACGGAGCTACCGCCATTGTGATCTGTTGGGGGATACGAGGCAATGAGGCAACGAGGCAATGAGGCAGTAAGTCAAGTAGATTCGGGATTCGTGAACTCGTCCGAATCTACGAATCTACGAGTACCGAATCTATGGATGGAGGTACTGAGCGAGAACGATGTGCAGCGCATCCATCAGGCCACCCTGGAAGTGATCGAGACGGTGGGGGTGCGCTTTCCTTCGGCCCAAGCCCTGGATATTCTGGAGGAGGCGGGAGCGATGGTGGACCGAGAAAGCCAGATTGCCCGCCTCCCCGGTCAGCTCGTCGAAGAGGCCCTGGCCAAGGCACCGCCATCGTACGTGCTTTGCGCCCGCGATCCCACGCTGGACCTGCCCCTAGACGGTGAGCACTCCTATCTATCCACCGACGGCTGCGGGGTGGAGGTCATTGACATTGAGACAGGAGAGCGACGGCGCTCGACCAAGCAGGATGTGGCCGAGTCAGCACGGGTGGCCGACTACCTGCCTCAGATCGCTTTCTATTGGCCCATCGTAGCCGCCCAGGACTGCCCTTCGGAGACGCGCTCTTTGCACGAACTGGAGGCCGCCTGGAACAACACCACCAAGCACGTTCAGACCGAGTGCGTCATCACGGCGAGGGAAGCCCAGGCTGCGATTGAGATGGCAGCAGCCATCGTCGGTGGGCACGAGGAGCTACGACAGCGACCCATCCTCTCCATCATGCAGTGCACCATCAGCCCTCTGGGGCAAGACGGAGGCAGCCTGGAGGCCGCCCTGGTGGCCGCCGAAGCGGGGCTACCCGTGGGCTTCATGACCATGGCCAGTTGCTGCTCCACCGGGCCGGCCACATTGGCCGGCAACCTGCTAGTGGGCAACGCCGAGGTCATCGCCGCCTCCGCCCTCATCGAGCTGGCCTACCCCGGCACGCCCATTTTCTACGCCGCCGCTCAGACGGCCATGGACCTGCGCACAGGGGCCTACACCGGCGGAGGGCCAGAGGACTACCTCTTCGGCGCAGCCACCAACCAACTGGCCGACTTCTACGGGATACCCCTCTCTATGGGCACCTTCGCCACCGGCGCCAAGGAGCCCGACTGGCAGGCAGCGCTGGACAACGCCCTGGCTGGTCTGATGCCCGTCCTCACGGGCGCCGACATGCTGACCGGCGCCGGCCTGCTCTACGGCTCGCGCATCCTCTCTTACGAGCAACTGCTGATGGATTGCGAGATCTACGACGTCGTCCGGGCCACTGTACGAGGCATCGAAGTGAACGATGAGACCCTGGCCCTGGATGCCATCAAGTCGGTGGGCGTGCGAGGAAACTACCTGACCCACAAACACACCCTGAAACACTTGAAGGATCGCTGGGTGCCGAACCTGGTGGATCGTCGCACCTATAGCGCCTGGGAAGAAGATGGCCGACGCGGGGCCAGGGAGTGGGCGCACGAGAAGGCGAAGTGGATTCTGGCCAATCACCGTCCGGAGCCGTTGGACTCCAAACTTCAGGAAGAGCTAGCCAGGATCATTGCTGCTATGGAGAAGTAGGGAGTCTTTGGGGATTGTCGCGAATAGCAAGCCGGAGTCCTCAACTTGTTGAAGTTTGCCGCGCCACAGCCTCAACAAGTTGAGGACTCCGATACCATGATCCCGTGAAATCCCACGGCGACTGAAGAGCGAGGAGCTAATCTATGCGACCCAAGCTGGAAATCCTGGACCAGGAACTGGTCGAACGCATCGTGAGCGAGGCCTACGAGCTGTTGTGGGATCCCGGTGTGCTGGTGCACCTGGAGGGCGCTCTAACACTCCTGGCCGAGGGCGGGGCCACAGTGGACTTCGAGAAGAAGACGGCCAGGATACCTCAGGATATGATTGACGCGGCCCTGCAGACCGCCCCAGCCAGCGTGGACATCTACGACCTGAAGGGGGAGATGCGCTTGCGCCTGGGGCAGGACAACGTCTATTTCTACCCCGGCGCCACGGCCTTGCAGATCATAGACCCCGTCACCGACGAGTACCGCTTTCCTGTGACCGAAGACCTGGTGCGCTTTATCCAGGTAGTGGAGGGCTTGCCTCAGATTGACGCCCAGGCTGGCTCGCTGTTGTGTGCTGATATGCCCAAGATGATTTCCGACAGCTACCGCTACTACCTGATGTTGCTCTATGGCACCAAACCCCTGTGTGGCGGAGCCTTCAGTATCGAGGGCTGGTATCCCATGAAGGACCTGCTGGTGGCCTACTTCGGCAGCGAGGAAGCCATCGCCGCCAGGCCCGTCAATACGATGGCCATCTGCCCGTCGCCGCCCCTTCTGTGGAGCGACATCACCTGCCAGAACCTCATGGACTGCGCCAAGTGGGGCCTGCCCGCGGTGCTCATCTCCATGCCCCTTGCCGGAGCCACTGCCCCGGTGACCATCGCTGGTGCGGTGACGCAGCACGCTGCTGAATCCCTGAGCGGCGTGGTGATCCATCAGTTGGTGAATCCTGGTGCGCCCATCATCTACGGCAGCTCGCCAGCCATGTTCGACATGCGGGAGGGCACCACGCCCATGGGCTCCATCGAGACCATCATGATCAACTGTGCCAACGCCCAGGTGGGCAAATACCTGGGCCTGCCCACCCACGGCTACGTGGGCCTCAGCGACGCCAAGATCGTGGATGCGCAGGCTGGCCTGGAGTCAGCCATGGGAGCAACTCTGGGCGCGCTGGCTGGAATCAACCTGATTTGCGGGGCCGGCATGTCGGACTTCGAGAGCGGGCAGAGCTTCGAGAAGGTGGTCATTGACGCCGAGGTGATCGGCATGGCCAAGCGGCTGCTGGCCGGAGTCGAAGCCCGCGAGGAGAGCCTGGCTACAGCCTTGATGCGAGAAGTGGGACATCACGGCAACTTCCTGGCCACCGAGCACACCCGCAAGTGGTTCAGGGAAGAACAGTACATTCCCTCAGTGGTCATTGATCGAGCCTCCCAAAGCATCTGGGAGAACCGCGGGAGCAAGAACGCCGTGCAGCGCGCCCGTGAGCGGGTCCGGTCCCTGATCACAGAGTACCAGCCTCCCGAAGTACCCGCCGAGGTTCGTAAGGAGTTGAAGGCCATCATGTCTAGGGCAGCGAAGCGGTATGGCATGGATGAGTTGCCTGCCTTGCCAGAACCATGAAGAGCCCAAAACCACAAAGAGGAGTCAACTCTGACTCCTCTTTGTCTTGCCAGCTTATGGGATGGCGTTGGCGGCTACAAAATATGCCGCAGGAAATCCCTCGTGCGTGGGTCCTGGGGGTGCTCGAACATCTCCTTTGGCGTCCCTTCCTCAACCCACACCCCACCGTCCATGAAGATGACGCGATCAGCTACTTCGCGGGCGAAGCCCATCTCATGGGTGACGACAATCATGGTCATCCCCTCTCGCGCCAGGCGATTCATCACGTCCAGCACCTCGCCGATTAGCTCCGGATCCAGGGCCGAGGTGGGCTCGTCAAAGAGCATGATCTTGGGCTGCATG
>CAZQDO010000441.1:0-5061 GCA_964592085.1 uncultured Anaerolineae bacterium
GTGCCCGCTCTCATCCGACGCGGGCTGGCTTATCTGGTTGAGCACGAAATGCTCAAGCCAACACCCGATGGCTGGACCTGTCGGGACGATTTGACCGCTTTTCCCCTGGCAGAGCGACTGGCGGAGCAGGCAGCCCTCCCACCCCACAACCTGCCCACCGGCCTCACCGACTTTGTGGGCCGCGAAGACGAAATCCGAAACATCAAACAGCTTATCCAGAAACGCCGCCTGATCACCCTGCTTGGTCCCGGCGGCATCGGCAAAACGCGCCTGGCTCTCCAGATCGCGGCTGAAAGTCTCGAGACATTCCCAGATGGGGTCTATTTCGTCCCCCTCGCTGCGGTCAGTTCGGACGCCTTCCTGGTTCCCACCATCGCCGATGTGCTACAGCTCTCGCTGTCCAGCCTGCAAGACCTGAGAACGCAGTTGCTCAACCATTTGCGCGAGAAAGCCCTACTACTGGTACTCGACAACTTCGAGCATCTCCACGAAGGCACCTCCCTGCTGGCAGAGATCCAGGAGCGGGCACCTGGGGTCACACTCCTGCTCACCTCACGGGAACGCCTGGACCTCCCTGGCGAGACCATCCTCACATTGCAAGGGCTGTCCTTCCCTGGGGATGCGGAGGATGAGACCCCGGACTCGCAGACCTACAACGCCGTGCAGTTGTTCCTGCATTGCGCCCGCCGCGTGCGCCCTGAGTTTGCGCTCTCCACAGAAAACGAGGCTGCCGTGGCCCACATCTGCCGTCTGGTGGCCGGCGTGCCGCTGGGGATTGAGTTAGCCGCCGCCTGGGTAGGGGCGTTCTCCCCCCAAAACATCGCCAGGGAGATCGAAAGCAACCTGGCTTTCCTGGCTACCGACCGCCCTGAGGTGCCCGAAAAACATCACAGCCTGTTGGCGGTGTTCGACTCTTTCTGGCGACTGCTCTCAGAACACGAACAAAGCGTGCTGTGCAAGCTATCCGTGTTCCGAGGTGGGTTCAATGCTGACGCAGCCCAGCAAGCGGCCGGTGCCTCTCCCTTTTTCCTGAATGCCCTCGTGACGCAATCCTTTCTCCATAGAACCCCTGGAGACCGCTATCAGATCCACGAGGTTCTGCAGCAGTACGCAGCCGAGAAGCTCCAGATGCACCCCCAGGAAAGCACCCTGACCCGGGACCAGCACAGCGAATACTACGCCGCCTTTCTACAGAGCAGGGAGGAGCGTCTGGTCGGAGGAAAGCAAGCGTTGGAGGAAATCAGTGCGGAGATTGAGAACGTGCGGGCGGCGTGGCGCTGGGCGGTGACACAAGCCAGGATCGAAACCATTGGCCAAAGCATGACGGGTCTATCCAACTTCTATGGTTTCGCTGATCTTTTTCAAGAAGGGGAAACAGCCTTTGGGATGGCAGTGGACCGCGTGGGTATGTTTGTAGACGAAAAGGATCAGCCAGAGCGAGACGTGCAGGTAGTTCTGGGCAGATTACACGCAGAACGGGCACGCTTTCTGAACAGACAGGCCCAGTATGATCGGGCCATCGTAGCAGCCCAGGAAGCCATCCGCCTGGCTCAGACCAACCAGGCGACCAACACGGAGGCGCTGGGCTATCTGCAAGGGGGGCGGGCGCTCTGGCGGCAGGGCGACTACCAGGCTGCCCAGACCTGGCTTGAGCAAGCCCTGGTTCTGGCCCAGGCCGCACAGTCGCAGCAGGTGGAGGCAGACAGCCTGCGCAGTCTCGGTATTGTCGTCCGCAATCAGAGTGACTATGCCGGGGCCAGGTCCTATTACGAGCAGGCCCTGCGCCTCTACCGGGGGATAGGCGACCGGAGGGGAGAGAACAGTGTGCGCAACAACCTCGGTGTTGCCGCCTGGAGCCAGGGCGACTACTCAGAGGCGCAGACCTGTTTCGCACAATCCCTGCGTCTCAGCCGCGAGACTGGCAACCGGCATGGTGAGGGCTATGCGCTTATCAACCTGGGCCTCGTTGCTCTCTACCAGGGTGACTTCGCCGGGACCAGAGCCTATTACGAGCAAGCCCTGCGCATTTGGAGAGAGATTGGCAATCGGAGGGGCGAGAGCGAAACGTTGGCGGCCCTGGGTTTACTATCCCATCATCTGGCAGATGATGAAGCTGCCCTGGAATACAGCCAGCAGGCGCTGCTGATTGCCCAGGAGCTTGGCATCCACCCTGCCCGGGGTCGTGCCTTGACTTACCTGGGCGACGCCCTGGCGGGCCTGGGACAACTGCCCGCGGCTGCCGATTGCTACCAACAATCCCTCGATCTGCGGCGGGAGTTGGGCCAGCTTAATCTGGCCATGGAGCCGTTGGCGGGCCTGGCCCGCGTCGCCCTGGCCCGTGAAGATCCGCCGCAGGCCATGATGTATGTCGAAGAAATACTGAGTCACCTGGAGCGCCGGAACTTAGATGGGACAAGAGAGCCCTTCCTGGTTTACCTGACGTGTTACCGCGTTCTATGGGCCAGTCAAGATTCCCGGGCCGCGGACATTTTGCACACTGCCCACAGTCTGTTGCAGGAGCGGGCCGCCAGAATCACCGATGATGACATGCGTCGTTCGTTCCTGGAGAATGTGGCCGCCCACCGGGAGCTGGTGGCAGCGTGGAGGGAAGTGAGTCGGGATTAGGACACGAGACATGCACACAAAAAAGCCACCCTTGACAAATGGGTGGCTTTGCTTTTGCCATGCCGTGCAGGGACTACCAGCCAGAAAAGCGGGGCTGTGCGGTCCTTCTCGATGGTGATGCAGACTGGCAGCAGGTGAAATTGTCTGCGAGCTAACGGTTAAGCCATTGCGCCGCCTCGTCCTGCATGAGCACCCAGATGCTGTAGACCCCCACGATGGTTCCCAGCGGGAAGTTGATCAGCTTGAGAACGCTGAGTATCAGCACCAGAATTCTCGCCCAGGACTGCCGCTTGATCAACCCAATGCCACCGATCACATCAGGTACCGAGACGACAAACAGGAACCCGCCCGCAACCGTCGCGATGAAGGTCAGGATGGGCATGGCCTCCCGATTTCCCGAAAGAATCCCGATCCCAGCCAGGAACACAAAGGCGATGACCGCAACCACAATCCCCAGGGCACCCAGTCCGATGTTGAGCGCCGCTACGACCGTGACGTGCTGCTTCATATCCATGCTCTGACTCTCCTTTCATGATCAAGCTAGCTCAGTCCCCTCGGCCAACCCAAAAGGCTTTTTAAGCTGGCCCTATTATATCACAAAACTCGGCCCTTGTCTAGCAGGATTTGTGTTGAGTTTTAAGTGCGCTTCACTTTGGGGGCGAAAAGACCTCCGAGGTTTACAGACCGACGATTTCCTGAAGGTTGCTCAGCATCAGTCGCCAGATTCGAGGCTAAAGCAGCATCCAAAACCTCGGAGGTCTGACCGACTGGAAACCTGCCCCGGAATTGAAATGCTCCTGTTGCGTCTTCTTGTTATTCAGTAGTTTTGCAGCTTTTACATTTTGGCAGTGCCAACCCTGTCAACGAATGGGAAACGAATAAACGAATGAAAACGGCGAGATTCGTTTATTCGTTGCGTATTCGTTGACAGATTTTGGGAACGCACGGCTGGTCTATCTTGTAAAATCTGCAAAAGTACTGGTTGTTGCCAAAGGAACTGAAATCGAGTATACTATTGAAGGTGACCTTTCGTACTTCCAAAGATGCCGTAGCAGGTTCAGCGAGGTGATGGACGATGACACGACAGAACAGGAAGGGTGAACCAGTGGCAACCTCCTCCGCCGACTTCCTTGCCGAGCAAATCGCCCGGCTCAAGGAACTGTTCCCCGAAGCCTTCACCGAGGGCAAAGTGGACTGGGACAAGCTGCGGGCGACGCTGGGCCACGTGGTGGACGACGGCCCCGAACGCTACACCTTCACCTGGGCTGGCAAGCGCGACGCCATTCGCCTGCTGCAAATCCCCACCTGCGCCACCCTCGTCCCCTGCCGCGAGGAGTCGGTCAACTTTGACCAGACGCAGCACCTCTTCATTGAGGGCGACAACCTGGAGGTGCTCAAGCTGCTGTACAAGCCCTACTTTGGCCGGGTGAAGATGATCTACATTGACCCGCCCTACAACACCGGCCACGACTTCATCTACCCCGACAACTACGCCGACCCGCTGGCGACCTACCTGCAACTGACCGGCCAGCAGGACGCCGAGGGCAACCTCCTGACCAGCAACCCTGAGACCAGCGGCCGCTACCATTCCGCCTGGCTCTCCATGATGTACCCCCGCCTCTTCCTGGCCCGCCAACTCCTGCGCGAGGACGGCGTGAT
This sequence comes from uncultured Anaerolineae bacterium, assembly GCA_964592085.1. Taxonomy (GTDB): domain Bacteria; phylum Chloroflexota; class Anaerolineae; order VGOG01; family VGOG01; genus CAZQDO01. The sequence continues at coordinate 4,285 of CAZQDO010000441.1, forward strand.
TTTCGTCAGCATTGACGACCACGAAGTTCAAAACCTACGGCTGCTGATGAATGAGGTGTTTGGGGAGGAGAATTTTGTGGATTGTGTGGTCTGGCAGAAAAGAGTTTCTCCAGCCAACGATGCGAGGTGGTTCAGTAGCGACCATGATTATTTGATAGCTTACGCTAAGTCAAAGGATATCTGGCGACCAAGGCGATTGCCTAGGAGTGAAAAACAGAGAAGTTACTACAAGAATCCTGACAATGATCCACGAGGACCTTGGAATTCTGCTACCTATACCTGCAACAAGTCAAGGGGCGAGCGACCCAATCTTTACTACTCGATTGTTAACCCAAACACCGATGAGGAAATCTGGCCCAGTGAAACTGCTGTCTGGAAGTATTCCTACAAGACATACCAGAGACACGTTCGAGAGAACCTGCTTTATTGGGGCATAGACGGCAAAGCCAGGGTGCCCAGATTCAAGAGATTCCTTTCTGATGTAGGTAATGTTGTACCGCGCTCAGTATGGCCATATTCCGAAGTTGGCCATACTCAAGAAGCGACTCAGGAGTTCCTAGAGTTCTTCCCTAGCGGAGGCTTTGATTCGCCTAAACCTACTCGATTGATAACACGAATACTAGAAATAAGCACAGATCCACAGAGTGGAGATGTTGTCCTGGACTTCTTCGCTGGTTCATGCACTGCGGCGCAGGCCGTTTTAGAATTAAATCGTAAGGACGGTGGCAACCGGCGCTTCATTATGGCGCAGTTGCCGGAACCGACAGACAGCTCACA
>CAZQDO010000442.1:0-5047 GCA_964592085.1 uncultured Anaerolineae bacterium
TCCTGGGCCTGGATGAACAGCTCTTCCGCCTTCTCTCGGTCGCTGCCCGAAAGGGCGTTAGCAGTGTCAATCATGTCGTCGAATTCTGAGTTGCGATAGTAGCCCAGGTTGAAGAGGATCTCTTCCTCGGAGTGGAACATGCTGAACAGGAAGCTGTACGGTGAGACGTAGTCGGGCCACCAGTACATCACGAAGACGTCCTGGGCATTCTCAGGACCCGACATGGCCAGGTCCCACTGGGCCTCCCAGTTCAGGGCCTGTACCTCCAGGTTGATGCCCAGCTTGGCCAATTCCGCCTTCCACAGCTCACCCAACTGCTGCTCGTCCAGGTCGCCGGTGGCGAAGGTATAGAGCAGGTCAAAGCCGCCGTCGGGGTAGCCGGCCTCAGTCAGCAGCTCTTTGGCTTTGTCCAGGTCATAGTGATACTGGAAGAGGTCCTTGCTATACCCCCACATGCCGGCAGGCACGGGCCCGTAGGCCTGGGTGGCCCTGGTTCCCATCACGCCCTCAATGAACTGGGCGTAGGGGACGCTGTAGGCCAGCGCCTGACGGACCAGCTTGTTGTCCAGAGGGGGCTTCTGCGTGTTCAGCAGGCCGACCAGGTTCTGGTAACTGGGGTTGGTGTAAACCACGATGTCATCGCGAGCGTCCAACGCGGCCAGGTTGTCGGGGGGGACACCGTAGGTGAAGTCGGCCTCGCCCGCCTCGATCATCTGCTGCAACACCACGTTGTCTTCTCGAATCTCGAAGACGATCTTGTCGAACTGGCCCTCCCGCCATCCGCCCCAGTAGTCCTCGTTGCGGGTCATGATCAGTCGCGAACCCCGCTCGCGGCTTTCGATGGTGTAAGGCCCTGTGCCCGCGCAATTCCCTTCATTAAGCCACTCGGTACCTTTCTCCTCGTAGACCTTGGGGTCGTAGATCCAGGCGCCGTAGCCGGAGGAAGCGATCAAGTCCAGGGGAGCCGCATAGCTCAACTTGAACTTGACCGTGTAGTCGTCCACGACTTCGATCTCTTCCACCGGGTCCCAGATATAGGCTGCGCCGGCGCCTATCTCCATGGTGTTCTCCAGCGCGCCCTTCACCGCTTCGGCGTTAAAGGGGTTGCCACCATGGAAGGTGACGCCCTTGCGGAGATAAAACGTCCATTCGGTGGCGTCGTCGTTGGTCTCCCAACTGGTGGCCAGTTTAGGGCTGAGAATCTCCGCACTGCCGGGCGGGTTGTAGAAAGTAAGGGTTTCGTAGCAGTTGGACACAACCGCCGAGTCGTTGGAGAAGCTTATGGCCGGGTCTATGTCCGGGAAGGTCGTGCCGTGGCCGTAGACGAAGACGTTGGCGGCAGCTTCTGCCGGCTTGGTAGGCTCTGGGGTACTGGTGGCTTCCGGGGGTTTGGTAGCCGTTGGCTGAGCAGGCCCGCCGCATTGCGTAGCAGTCAGTACCAAGAGCAAGCTGAGGGCCAGATAAACCCAATAGGTTCCTTTCTTCATTACTCCTCCTAGTTTCTTTGTAATTTGAGACTGGTGACCTGCAACAGGTCTTTCTGAAAATAGCCCGAACAAGTTCGGGGCTCCGGCCCCCTCAACAAGTTGAGGGGTATTTTCATGCTGCACGGTGCCCTGCAAGGGCACGGTGACTACTCACTAAACGTCAACTCGATAGGCTTCACCTCCCTCTTTTGTTGGCGGAAAGCAGCTTGTCAGGAAAAAGAGGCTGGATCGGGCAGCTCAAAAGAAGCTATGAGTGGGCCGTGCTGACGGTGATCTGGCTGATGAGCCAGTGAGCACCCCAACTGGGAGTTCCCGTCTGCTCGATCCTGACGTAGCGCACCGGGCGAGGGATGAAGTTGGCGTCAATGGACATCCAGTTGAGGGACATCTCGCCCACTACCTCCCAATCGGTCCGGTCGGGGGAGACGCTCAAGACGTAGCCTGTGGCGAAGCCCCGTCCAGGGCTCTCTATCGTGATCCGGTCAACCGTTTGGATCTGGCCCAGGTCAAGCTCGTACCACATGCCCGGTTGTTGGGGGCCCCCGGTATCCCAGAAGGTATCCGGATCGCCGTCCAAAGCTTTACCCACGTTTGCCTGGTTATGGCTGGCCTGGGCTTGCCAGGAGGTCGAGGAAATGCCGCCTTCGGCGACCTCAACAGCCATCTCCAGGGGAGCCGCTCCCGCTTTAGAGAACCAGACTACTCCCTCCTGCACTAAGTCCCAACGTAGGACGTATTGACCGGGCGTAGCCGGGGCCTTCAGGGCGACGTTGCCCAGACTCACTTCTGACCCGGACAGCACATCATCAGGCAGGCTGGTGCGAAAGACGTCCCAGCAGCCTGCCAATTGTCCGTCGGGGGCGAACCAGTTGTAAGCCAGATGGACGGGGTTCGGGCCTTCGGCTAACCAGGTCTTGGAGCCTTCGTTCTTGAGCTTGAAGCTGACCGTGGCTACGGCGTCGGGGGGCATGGTCTCTGGCACGCTGTGGTCAAGCCAGGCGACCCTGTAATCCGGCAGGCGTTCTCCAACCTGCACGTGGATGTCCTCCCTGGGGGAACCGTGCTTCCAGAACCAGTTGTCTGGCTCCTCGATCAGGTCCCAGCGCAGGATGTACTGACCCGGCGTCGGCGGAGCTTGCACTTTGGCCTCGTCGAAGACCACCAGCCAGCCTGGCTTCACGTTGAAGGGCAGCGTGGCCCTGATGTCCGCCAAGTCCAACTCCTGGCCAGCAAGCGTGTACCAGCGGTAGCCCAGGCGCACCTTGTGGTCGCCAGTCCTGAGCCAGGTGGTATTGCCCTCGTTGCTGAGGCGCAGCGTTGCCGTCGCCGTCTGGCCGGGCGCCATACTGACTGGCATGTCAATGGCCAGCCAATCCACTTCGTAGATGGTCGGGATGCCCGGCAGCCGCACGCGATACTCGTGGCTCATGGCCGCCTTGAAGTCGTTGATGACGTGGGGTCGGGTACTGATGGCCCACTGGGGTTGATCGTGGACCAGGGGCCAGCGGTAGAGGATGAGGGCCTGGATGGGCTGATTGGACGGTTCGTTGTTCCAGCGGTCAATTTCCTGATAGGCTGTTCGCACCCACCGGAAACCCGGCTCGTCCTTCCATGCCAGGTTCTGGTCCGTCTCGGTAATGTAGACAGGCAGGCTGCGCATTTCTTCCGGGATGGCGTGCATGAAGTCAACGTAGCTGCGAAACTGATAGCGCAAGTGTTTGTAGCTGGGCGCATCCTGCCAATAGTCGTTGGTGATGAAATCGAGAGCGTAGCCGTCGGTGTAGGTGTGGATGGCAATGCCGTCGCATTGGCCCGCCAGCCGGTCCAGAATGTCGCGGAAATACTTCACCCAGTCGCCCGATGGGTTGTCAGGGTATTTGGTCTCGACGTTCCAGGGGGCCACGCCCGCCACGACGACCTGATCGTTCCCTCGTCCGGGCCGGGAGTGAATGTGATCCCGGCACTTCTGGTAGCAGCGGGCGTAGAGCTCTGGCGTGATCACCTGGCCATTGGCCCCTCCGGGCCTCTCCGCGGCCAAATTGGGCTCGTTGCCGATGACCCAGACGTGGCAGCCCTTGGAACCCTCTACGAAGTTGCCACAGCGCTGGGCGAAGTCGTCGTAGCGACTGGAGTGGGGGATGGTGCCTTTGTTGCCGTAGCCGTGGTTGAGGCGCACGATGACGCCCAAGCCCTGATTGGATAGGTGGCTGTAGTCCGGGCCACCTGGGCCGTGGGGGTCGGCCCCCAGTTCCTCGGTGACCAGCACCCAACCGGGCTTGTTCTTCTCGACCATCAAGTGTTGGCCGCCGGGGTCGTGCAAGCCGAAGATATATTTTGGAAAATAGGATTCGTCCAGTGGGGACATCGGCTACCTCCTATGCGATTTGCCCTCCAGCCCCGAACTCATGTGGGAAAAGCTTCGACCTGTGCTAGCTGGAAGGGGCTTTCAGCCCAGGCACGTTGTATCTGTCACAGTGACTTGATTATACAACAGATTATGATCTAAATCAAACCTCGAAGAAGACAACTAAAAACAGGGCAGAGGTTGAAACCCTCTGCCCCGTTGCTTCTATCAGTTTGGTGTCAAAGTTCCTATCGTTGTGGTAGATACCCATCGGGGTTGCGTTGGACACCGTTGTATCGGATCTCGAAGTGAAGGTGAGGTCCCGTTGCTCTGCCAGTTTGACCCATTGACCCGATCCTTTCACCTTTGCCGACGGATTGGCCCACCTGGACCAGGACGGTGTGGAGGTGGGAGTAAAGGGTCTGGAAGCCGTTGCCGTGATCAATCACCACGTATTTGCCATAGCCGTATTCACTCCAGGCGACCGTGACGACGTAGCCGGAATCTGCAGCAACAATAGGGGTGCCCGTATCGGCGCCGATGTCAATCGCCATGTGCATGGGCTTGAATTCCTGGGTGATCGTCCCGCTGGCCGGCCAGCCGAAGCTGCCCGTGCCTCTACTGGCTCCCTCGGGGATAGGCCCAGAATAGACGTGAACGACGCGAGCCTGGTAGGGCTTCTTACCGCCGGGGACGATGAGCTTTTGTCCTAGGTTCAGATTGTAGGGGCTTTCCAGGTCATTGTATGCACATTCTATAATGGCTGAGGCTTCGACTTTGTATTGTTGAGCTATGCTATCCAATGTGTCGCCTTGGACCACTGTGTGGTACACTCCGTCTACAGGCAGGATGGTGAGCTCCTGGCCTATCTTCAGGAGGTCGGGGTGAAACTCCAGCCCGCTGCTGGCCCACATGATGGTATCGGCGCTGATGCCGAACTCGTCAGCGATGCCGTAGAGAGTGTCCCCGGTCTGCACGACATAAGTGATGATCTCCTGTCGTGGCGAGTCGCCAGGCTCTTCGGTGGGTACGACGGTGGGAGTGAATGTAGGGGTGGGGGGAGGGGTAGGGGTAGAAGTGGGAGAGGGCGTCGGAGTAGGGGTAAGGGTAGGAATGGGAGTAGAAGTGGGAATGGGCGTAGAGGTAGGAGTGGGAGTGGGGATCGCAGCGAAAATCGTGAGAGGTACAGGGGCTGGGAGGATGGTGTTTTCGTCTT
>CAZQDO010000443.1:0-5046 GCA_964592085.1 uncultured Anaerolineae bacterium
AAAACCATCCCATCGAGCGTTCCGTGTCGGTTGATTACCTTGGCCTGGTCTACATAGTGCGCTTACGAGCCGACCGGGCCGGGAACCTTGAGCGGGCCATCCAGCTTTTCCAGGCGGTCTCAGAAATTCCCCAGTACGCCCAGGATCGGGCCAAGCTGGCAAAGACGCAAAGCAACATGGGCACCGCCTATCTTCAGCGCATCCGGGGCGAGCGGGCGGACAACGTGGAGCAGGCCATCGAATTTTACCAGGCAGCGCTGGCTGAGCAAGAGCGGGTCGGGATCCTGGCAGAATGGGCGGCGACCAACCACAATTTGGGCATCGCCTACGCCCAGCGACTGCTGGCTGACCGGGGTGAAAACCTTGAGCGGGCCATCGACCACCTCAAGCAAGCTCTCAAAGAGGTTCTCCCCGGAACTTACCACTATGCCACAACCCACAACGTTTTGTGTGATGTGCGTTGGCGGCTGGGGGGCCACTTGTTGCGCTATGCCGACCCAGAGCAGGCCAGCCACCATCTAGAGCAGGCGCTGGACCATGCCAGAATCGCGGCCAAGGTGTATGGTCGCCAGGGCTACCCACGCAAGTGGGCGCTGGCGCAGCACAATATGGGCAACGTCTATTGCGATCGTATTGCGGGGGAGCCGGCACAAAACGTGGAGAATGGCATCCAATGTTACCAGGCGGCCCTTGAGGTACGCACGCGCGAGGCTCTCCCCTTTGAGTGGGCCCAGACTACCAACAACCTGGGCACCGCCTACCGGGAGCGACTCTACGGGCGGCGGCGTAAGAATCTGAAAGAGGCGGCCCGTTGTTTTCGCGAGGCCCTGGCGGAGCACGAGCCGGTCCTCTTTCCCGTCGACGCCCGCCGCGCCGCCCGCAACCTGGGCGACTTGCATTTTGAGGAGAGGCAGTGGGCCCAAGCTCATGCGGCCTACGACACCGCCGTAAAGGCTGCCGAGACTCTCTACCGCGCCTCCTTTAGCCCCGGCGGCAAGGAGGCGGAACTGGCCCAGAACACCGCCATCTACGAGCGCCTGGTCCATGTCTGCCTGGAGCAACCTGATTACGCTGCGGCGCTGGTGGCAGCCGAGGGTGGCAAGGCGCGCACCTTCCTGGACCAGATGGGACAGGGTGCCTTTCCCCCGCCATCTGGCTTGTCCTCGAAACTGCTACGGGATGAGGCCGCGCTGATCGAAAGCCTGCGCGGGCAGGAGCAAGCCCTGAGCGCTCTGTCGGGCGGCGGCTCGCTTTTGAGCGAAAGATCAGAGGAGCCGTCGTCCGCTGCGCGTGACCTTCTCTCGCAGCGCAGCCGACAACTCAACGCGCTGGATGCCGTTTGGGAAGAGATGGCCCGCGACCCGGCTGCGCACGAATACGTGGCCATGCGACGCGGCGAGCCGATGACCGGGGAGGGAATGCGCGCTCTGGCTGGGCGCTTGGGGCCGAACGTTGCGTTGGTCGAGTTTTACACCCTGCCCAACGAGATCGCCATCTTTATACTGCGCGCCGGCTGGGACGTGCCGCGCGTGCATAGGGCGCCAGTAAGCGCGTGCCAGCTTGCCGAATACGTGGCACGCTTTGACAACGAGGTGGCCGGGTTCCCCTTCTATGAGGCCTCAGATCAAGCCCTATCTGAGGGCGACGACCAGACCTGGCAGGACTTGGCCGGCCCGCTGATGGCCGACGTCCTGCCTCATCTGAAGGACGTCGAAATCGTCTACTTCATTCCGCACGGCCTCCTGCACTATCTGCCCCTCCACGCCCTGGAGGTGAATGGCACCCCGCTCATCGAGCATTTGCCCATTCGTTTCGCCTACGCCCCCAGCGCCGCCGTACTGGGGCGGGTCCTGGAACAGGGGAAGACGCGGGTGACGGGCGACACCGAATCGGCGCTGGTCGTCGGCAACCCAACGGGCGATCTGCCAGGGACCGAGAAAGAGGCACAGCTCGTCGCTGACCGTTTCGGTGTCAAGCCTTATCTGGGTGCGCAGGCGACCAGGGCACGCGTGCTAGCTGAGATTGAACGCCACCGCTACGTCCACCTGGCCTGTCACGGCGTGTTTCACCCTTCGGACCCGCTACAGTCGGGCCTGAAGTTGCATGACGGTGTGCTTACCGCGCAGGAAATCTTGGAGCTCCGTCTTCGGGCCGAGCTGGTAGTCCTGAGCGCCTGCGCTACAGGCCGGCAACAGGTGGGCCGGGGTGATGAATTGATGGGCCTGCTACGCGTCCTGCTGTATGCCGGCGCACCCTCGCTGGTCGCCAGTCTGTGGCCGGTGGACGACCGCGCCTCTCTCGACCTGATGCAACACTTCTACCAGGCGCTGAATGGACAGGGGCCGTCCTCCCCACCCGACTGGGCCGAGATGCTGCATAGAGCCATGCTGGAAATTCGTCACGAACAGGGATGGGAGCACCCCTACTTTTGGGCGCCGTTTATCCTGGTTGGTGGCGCGTAAAACGCGCATAGGCGGAAGTTACAGAAGGCGAACCCACTGAGACAATCAGCAAGGCAGTCGCATCCGCGCCACAATTACCGGCGGGATCTCGCTGAAGTTGCCGCCCCAGGAGAGCGGGTAGGTGCCGGCCGGATGATCGGGGGGAAAGGCCCGTTCCTCCAGACCGTCTAACACGAAGCCAGCCTCGAAGCCGGCGCCCAGCAGGGACTGTAAAGGCCGGTGAAAGATAAGCTGGGGTGTCGGCTGGCCGGGTATAGCCAGGCCGTGGGCCACCGTCGAGCTAATGTAGCCAAACACCTTCACCGAGTAGACAGTGGTTATCTCGCCCTCCACGTCCTGCATCTCGCCAACGTGAGCCATGTGAGGACTATTGAAACACGGATGCAACACCGAGAAGATGAAGCGGCCCCCAAGACGAAGCAATCTAACCAGCGCGCGGAACAACGGCTTGATCTCAGCCATATCGAAGAGGGCCATGTTACACAATGCCGCGTCGAAACGGCCCTCACCTAAAGACAACAGCGCCACCTCGTCGGTCGCATCCAGCACCATGTATTGAATGCGATCGGCGTGCTCAGCGGTACGCCGGCGTGCGTGAGCAACCATCTCCTCCGAAACGTCGAAGGCGACCACCTCAGCACCCATAGCCGCCAGCCGCCGCGAGGTGAGGCCGTTGCCACAGGCAATATCCAGCACCCGCTCGCCCGGCCGCAGGGCTAACAGCCGCTCGGTCGAGGGCCAGATCAACACTTCGACGAAATCGTTGCCCTCCCCCATACGCTCATCCCAAAAGGCCGCGTTCCGGTTCCACGCCTCTTTGACCTCCTGGTTGGCCCACTGCAACTCTTTACTCATCATACTTCACTTCCCTCCCTCCAACCAACTAACCATCCAACCAACTAACCATCCAACCAACTAACCAACTAACCAACTAACCAACTAACCAACCAACCATCCATCCCAAACAAAAGCCCCGCCACAGCAGGCGGGGCAGCGATTCGTGCGGTAACTGCTCAGCTACCTGCTCGCCAGGGACGAAGCCTGCACCTGACGGTGGAACAGGTGTCCCGGCCTTTCGCAGCTTGAAGCCGTATCTGCGGGCCGCTGGATTGTCATCCAGCTTGAGCGGCTGAACAGTTATGGTTGGTTGTACTACGAGTCAAACCAACCGTCCACCCTTGAGTTGATCTTGCAGGGCTTCCAACCCTTGCCAGTCGCCGTCAGCCGCCAGTTTTGCCTGTTCGGGCCAGGTACCGGGATCCGATATCCGGCTAATACCCGCCTCGGTGAGAATCTCGCGGAGACGGCCAACGTCGGCCTGGGCCAATTGGGCGAAGGTGCTGATGCCAGCCGCCTGAAGCACCCCGGCGATCTTGGGACCGATACCCTCAATGGTCTGCAAATCATCGGGTCCCACCTGTCGTCCGCCCAACAGTTGATCTTGCAGTGCCGCCAGCGCCGCCCAATCGCTGGCGGCCGCCAGGCTGGCTTGCTCGGGCCAGGTGCTGGGGTCTGCCAACCGGCCAAGACCAGCCTCGTCGAGGATCTGTCCCAGCCGGTCCACGTCTGTTTCCGCTAACTGGCCAAAGGTGCTGATACCATTCTCTTGAAGCAATCCAGAGATTTTGGGGCCGATACCTTCGATGCGCTGCAAATCGTCCGCCTCGGGCGGCGGTGGGGCTGCTTCTTCGACTGCCAGGGTGGCACGCGCGGCCGCTGGTTCCGGCGCCTCTTCCTTCTGGGTCGCTTCTTGTTCTTCCTCACGCAACACCCAGATGACGGCGACAATGATGACCAGCGCAAACAGTAGAATCCAGCCCCACATAGGAATCCCTAGCGGCCTCCCCGGTGGTTCCTGAACCAAGAAACCAATACCCAGTGCCGCTCCTCCCAACGACGAGTGCATTGCCCTTAAGCCCTTACGTCGCATTGTGACCTCCCTCCTTCGGATGTTGAGAATGATTATTATCCCCACCGGCCTCTCCGTGGGACTGGAAGCAAGGCCGGTGAATGAGCACATAGTTCAACTGAATACCAACTCTAAGAAGCGTGGGATAAGAGCCTCTGTTTCTGGACTCCCATGGAACCGGCTCACCGCCACCTTCCGCTCCTCTTCGCTCATAACCGAGGCATAGCCAGCTTGATAGCGCTGGAAACGGAGCTAATTCCCTTCCCCGCTCAATTCTGGGTGGAACTGAGTGGCCCAGATCGGCTTGCCGGGTATCCGTAGAGCCTGGAACGGGGAACGCTCGCTTTCCCCTTCGATACGTAAAAGTCCCCGCTCCCCCCCACCATCAGGGCGTCATAACCGAGCGCTTCTCGAAGCGTCGGTGTTCCAGATAGCAGATCATAAGGGACAATTTGCTCGATGTCGAGCCTGGCTTTGTCGGCAAATGATTGGCGCTCCTCCAACCTTGCCAGATCGTCGTGATTACGTGCCTGGAGCAATAGAATCCTCGGGGGCATACACTTCCTCTATACAAGCACATTCAGCGTGATTTTACACCAACATTGAGAATATGGGTACTTCTCGTAACCCAACCCCTATCCTATTTCTCACATCTCGCGGCTACCTCTTATGATC
>CAZQDO010000444.1:0-5045 GCA_964592085.1 uncultured Anaerolineae bacterium
CTCTACAGTCTTCCTGCGGCCAGTATTCTCGTTGCACCTAACCCCTTTACCTGATGCACAGCCAACGGTGAGGATTGAAGGCAGTGCTGATGTGAGATAAATGCGTGAAAACCTGAGTCGTATTCATTTCCCTTGACGGAGTAACCTTGAGGTCAGAACCTTGTTGCAGGTGGCCGAAGAGCACTGCCGGTGGATCGATGGTTCCGGTAACAGTACTATCCACACCTTAGCTGCTGACCCCGTGCAGAGACAACGCCAGCAAGGCAACGGCCCTGCCTTCGGACAGAGTTGCTGGTCAGACCAGCGTCTTTGTGGGATCTGCCTGGCTGCCAGGTGGCGAGACTTCAGGATATTCTGCTACTTGGACATGATTGACAGCCAGGTGAGTGGGAAGGGCGTCGAGAATGAAACCAGAGCCTAGTGCTTGCAGTCGTATCCCGCCTTTGCCCACTATGCACCTAAGGCAAAGGCGGGGTACAAAAAGACGGAAGCCAACGATCTACAGGGTCGAGTCCTGGCCGATGCGTGGTAGGCCGTAGACGGGCTTCCAGCCCTCGCTCAAGGGCTGGCGCAGATAGGGTTCCATGTCGGCTTCGGTGCGCAAAGTAACTTCCTCTACGGGCGGCACGGTGCCAGCCGGAAAGACTTCCAGGATCTGATCGTTGAGCAAGGTCAGGTACTTGAGGATGGCGGCCACGGGGCGCTTGGCCTTTTCGGCCGAGCCCTGGGTTGCCTTGCCGACGACGCCCTCCGGCGTGGCGGCAATCTCGATGGCAAAGTGGCCTTCGCCCTCCGACCAGCGACTGGGCCGGCTGAAGGGGTCCACCGACTTGTCAAAGTGGCCGTCGGGTAGATAGGCCTTGCCTTCGGTGTCCACGGCGTAGCGCATATCCACCATCTCCGGGTGCAGCAACAAACCTAGCGAAGTCTCTGACTCGTCAGCGTGGACAAAGTTCGTGTCCCATTTGCCACCCTTTTCCGTGGTGCGGAAGAACTCGCGCACGGCCCGGTGCCAATCGATGACGCGGAAAATGCCGGGCAGATGATAACGCTTCTGGAACTGCTGGATGGCTGATTCGAGCATCCACAGGTGCCCGTGGTTGTTGATCAGGATCTGTTTCCGAAACCCGTCGTTCCACAGGCCGAGCATCACGTCGATGAGAAACTCGCGGGCCACGTTTTCGCGGATGGGGATCGTTCCGGGCATACCCATATGGTGGTAAGGATGCGAGCCGTAGTTCAAGGGCGTCAGCGCCAGGTTCACGGCCGCGCCGTGCTTGGCGGTGTAGCGGCGCACGCCTTCGAGGATCTGGCTGACGTACAGCGTGTCCGAGGCGCTGGGCAGGTGCGCGCCGTGCAGCTCGGTGCAGCCTATGGGGATAAAGACGATGTCGTTCTTTTTCCGGTTCTCCTCGACCTGCCAGCGGGTCGTCGTCTGGATGTAGGAGCCGGGCTTGCCCCACTCCACCGGGGAGGGGACGCCGTATTCGGCCAGAATGGCGTCGATCTCGGCGTCGCTAGCCTCCCATATCTCTTTCTTTAATCGCCCGACGGTATTGTCCTCAAAGAACAGGTCGGGTTCGTTGGTCGGCAACAGGCCGGTCGGTATGACATTCTCTGACATTTTTCACATTCCTCATCTATTAATTATTGATAGGATTAGCACGTTGGCGAATTGCTTGTGCGTATCTCGATCCCCCTGATCTGTGGGTTCTAATTCGGCTTGACCAGAATCTTGCCGTCCGTCCGCTCGGTGGACTTGGCGATAGCAGCGACGGTCTGGGACAGGTCGTAGCGAGCGGTGACGATGGGGCTCAGGTCCAGCCGACCGGCCGCCACCAGGCGGATGACATTGGGGAAGGTCTCGTGTCCCGAGTGCCCCTGTGCGCCAAAGGCCTGCGAGCGGCGTACCTGAAAAGCTTCAAGGTACATCGGTACCCGTTGAGCGGCGCGCCCAATCTGAACGACCTTGCTGTTGATGGCTAGGGCCTTTTCCATCTCGGGGATGGTCAGGTGTGGCGCACCCGCTGCTTCGACTTGAAAGTCAAAGCCTGCGCCCTCGCTAAGGTCCATCAGCACTTCGCCGGCGCTCACTTCGCGCGGATCGTGGACATAGTCGGCACCCACTGTGGCCGCCAACTCGCGCCGCACGGGCGAGATCTCAAAGGCGGCAATAATGCCCGCGCCAGCCGCTTTGGCCAGACCGATGGCCGCCAGGCCGATGGGGCCTGCCCCAAAGACGCTGACGTAATGCCCGGGTCGAAAGCCGCCCGCCCGTTCGAACATGCCGTTGTAGGCCACCGTCGTCGGCTCGGTCATGGCGCCCACTTCGTACGCCTTTTCCTCGTCCCCGAAGCGCTCGGCAATGGCGTTGATCGGCCAGCAGAATTTCTCGTCGACGGCGATATAGTTGGCAAAGGCGCCAGGGATGGTGAAACCGATCTCCTCCAGGTTGGTGCAATGGTTGGGGTAGCCGTTTCGGCAGGGGATGCACCGGCCGCACCAGATCATCTCTTCCACCGTGACCATATCACCAACCTTGAGCAGTTCCACCTCCTTGCCCACCTCGACCACCTTGCCCGAGAATTCGTGGCCCAGGATGGTGGGGAACTTGGTCAGGCCAGGATAGAGGATGTAGTCGTCCTTGTCGGTCTCGTAGAAGTGCATATCAGAGCCACACACACCACAGGCCTGCACGGCCAGCACCACCTCTTTCGGACCCGGCTTGGGATCGGGCCAATCGCGCACCTCCAGCTTGGGGTTGCGCCACACGCTGTTGCCGGTAATGGCCTTCCCTGTTTCCTGCTCCCAGCCAGACACAGGGTAGTCTGGTCTGGGGTCCCACTTTGCATCTAAAACCAAACCCTTCATGAAACGACCTCCAATGCTATGTTCTTATCTTTTTGAACCGTAGATTTCGCTTTCTTGCCGCACACCCAATAGAGACTTGGCCATCCAAGCCGCACCACCGGCGCCAGAGGCATACCCATCGGCCCCCACCTCGTCGGCACAGGGTGATGGCATCTCGCGATTGGTCGAGGGCGATGTCAGCACCTTATTCCTGGTGCACAGGCAAGCCCTCCGAACCTATTCCAAGCCCTTGGGGGCCAAGTCCCCGATTGAACTCTCCAGCTCGTCCGGCACATAAGTCCGCTAGCTGTTTGTGGTTGCCGGCAGCGGTGTATCGAACTCGTAATTCGGGTCGGTTTGCTGCCGCCGCCAGGTCTCGCCCATTTCCCGCCACGCCTCCAGGCGGGTACGTGGTTCCGGCATGTCGTCGGCTATCTCTTGGGACAGCTTCTTGAGGTTGTAGCAGGGGACACCGGCGTACATATGGTGCTCGATGTGCCAGTTCATGCGCCAATACAGGAACTCTGCGAGTGGATTGAGCTTCACCGAGCGAGTGTTCTTTCGAAAATCAGGGACGTTCGTACGCAGACCGCAGTGCTGCGTCATTCCCAAGAAGTAAACCCCCCAGTTCCCGATGAACACGGAAAAGCTGATGATCAGCGACAGGACCCAGAGTCCAGTGGCGATTGAAACCACCAGCAACGATCCGTGAAATATGAGCAGAATGCGGGACCACCGTATAGACTTACGGTGTTCTTCTGGCTGATCGGTGTGCAGGGCCTGAACCCATTCGTTGAAGGGAATGTCTGTCGAGCCGACGCGCCCAAAGGCGCCCCTGATGGTGACGAGTATTGTTGAAATAAGTCCGCCCTTGCTGAAGGTGCGTCCCGGTCGGGTGAATAAGTTCACCGTAAACAGTTGCAGAAGTAGAAACCACCCCAAGCTCGGGTTGGGGGGCAGCAAGTTTTCACGATCCCCCTCGGGATACAGCGTGTAGCGGTGGTGATAGGTATGGCTGCTGGCATAGTCGAAGAAATCCCACCAGCCCAGGAGGCTGTACAGGTATAGAAAGAATTTGTTCAGCCGCTTTGTGCGGAACACGCTACCATGACCGAGCTCGTGCGGGGCTATACCGACAAAGAAGCTTGCGAACGTCCCATGCACGAAAAGCGCGAGGGCGAATGCAAGCCAGATCTGCTGCGACCAAAAGAGATACACCAGGGTCCCCGTGAAAGCGAACAAGACCAGGTGCCCCCCGGCCTGAAACCATCCCTGTGAGTCGCTTCGTTTCGAAAGCTCACGCAGCTTCGCGGATTCGATGGGAGATCGATACCACTTGACCCGGAGGTTCTTGCGTACTTCGGCAAGCGGTGGGCAGTTCACGCTATTCTCTCCTAGCTCAATACTCAACCATTCTCCGATCGATGCCTTCAACGTCCATTTTGCATCGTCACGTTCTCCTACTCATAGTAGATCCAGCCCCGGGCCGGCCAGAATTGCGCAAGGGTCAGGATGCTAAGAATGGGCGCCGTTCCACTCAGCCACGGCATCGAACATGGCCACAATGTTCTCCGGCGGCACATTGGCCTGGATGTTGTGAATCTGCTGGAATACGAAACCGCCGCCGGGGAACAGGATATCCACATTGCGGAACACGTCTTCGCGCACTTCTTCCGGCGTCCCAGTGGGTAGGATACGTTGGGTGTCACAGCCGCCCCCCCAGAAGGTGATCTGGTCTTTGAACATGCCCTTCAGCCGTTCTGGCTCCATCATCTTGGTGTTTGTCTGCACCGGATTGACTGCATCCAGACCGGCGTCAATCATATCCGGCAGCAAAGCGTTAATGCTGCCGCAAGAGTGCATCATGATCTTTGCATCCGGCTTTTTAGATTTAACCAAACCCCACATCATCTTGTAACGCGGCTTGAAGAATTCGCGGAACATAGCCGTGGAAATCTGCGGGCCGTTCTGCATACCGTAGTCGTCGCCATGCAAGAAGATATCAATGTACGGACCAACCGCGTCCATATACATGTCTATCCGCTTCATGTAGATCTCGACTATTTTGTCCAGCCAGCGATGTATCATGTCCGGTTCTGCCGCCAAAGCCATGTACCAGTTATCATTGCGGAAGAACATTTGTCCCATTTCAAAAATCGACCCGCCGTCAATACCGATAATGGCGCGGTCGGTGC
>CAZQDO010000445.1:0-5035 GCA_964592085.1 uncultured Anaerolineae bacterium
TCAGGGCGGTTTCCAGGGTGGCCTGCCCATCCACCACCTTGGCTCCGGAGCCCACGATGCCAAATATGGGCAGGCCGTAGTAGTGGGCCAGTTCGGCTTCTATCCCCCGTGTATCGGGGATGCCGCCGGCCAGGGTCCTCATGTTCAGGATCGAGGCCCCGAAACCGGGCGCGACGAAGGGTGCGCCTTCACGAACCAGTTGTGAAAGCACCAGGCCAAGCAGCACGCCAGCGTTGTTGACGGCCAGACAGCCGGCCATCGTCACTGGCGCGGTCATGCCTCCGTAAGTCACCGGGATGTAGAGGACGGGCAGCCTCCGCCCGGCCATGTACATCAGCTTTTGCAAAGCCTCTTCGTTGTGCACCAGCCCGGAGGTTACGTTGACGTAGCAGGCCATCAGCGGCCTCTGCTCCAGCGCTTCTGCGCCACCGACCGCGATTTCGGCCATCTCCACCGCCAGCTTCAGCCCCTCAAAGTCGGGGGTGACAACGAGCATGGGCTTGGTGGTATAGTTGAGCATCACTTCCATCTGGTAGCGATCGTAGATGGTCTGATCCACGTCGGAGGGGAGGAAGAAGGACATCACGTAGTCAATGTCCGGCAGGGCATCGCACACGATCATGGCATCCTTAGCATCGCTGAGCAGCGATCTGCGGCGCTGATTCGTTCGATGGTCAATGATGTTGAGCAGGTCCGAACCAGGCCCGTAGAAACAGCGATGCCCCTCCACCTGCATGACGCGGCGACCATAGCGGTCGCACAGCACCACCCGTTTGGGCACGGTGGTGAACGCCTTCTCCACCATCCCTGGGGGAATTCGCACCCGATTGCCATCGGACACGAAGGCCCCAGCCTTCTTCAGCAGGTCAATGGCTTGTTGATCGTGGAGCACGGCGCCGGTGCGCTCCAGAATCTCCAGGCTGGCACAGTGGACCTTCTCGCACTGTTCGTCTGAGAGACGCCGGTATTGGACGCTCTCGAAACTTCTGTCGTTCACACGGATGTTGGCCATTATCTTACTCCTTATGTTAGTAAATTCGTAAATTAGTACCTTACCGGTGAAATTCTTGCACATTTGGCAAGAAAACCAACCACAAAGACACAAAGACACGAAGCAGGAAAAAACTAAAGAACTTGGTGTCTTGGTGACTTGGTGGTTTTGAATCCTGTTTGGTTCCGGCTTGCCCGGGTTAGGAAACTGGTAGATTGGTCAGCTTCTCGACATACCGAAGTTACCAGTCTACCAGCTACTAAATCACTCCGGCGAGGCGGAAGAAGTTCGTAAGCAATACCCTGCCGTCCTGGTGTTCTTTGCTATAGAATTCTGGATGGAACTGCACGCCGTACAACAACCGACTGTCGTGTTTGATGGCCTGGACGCGACAGGCATCGGTGGAGGCCAGCAGGGTGAATCCAGGCGGCACCTCTTGCATCTCCCACCAATGCGCTTCAAACATCAATGGCCGATTGCCCAATCCCTCGAAGAGGGGATCGGGCTGCAGGACATCTACGTGGGTGAAGCTGTACTCTTTCATCATCCCTGGTGCTACGTCTGGGTTTGGATCCTCTGCCCCTTCTGGCAGCAGCCCCATCGCCGCACTGGGCGTGTCGTAGGCAAAGCCGATGGCCTGATGTCCCCCACAGAGGCCGATGAGGGGTATATCGGTCTCTCGAATGACGCGGAAGAGCTCCTGGAGGCGATCAAAGTTGTATTCGTCCCACGCGGTTCGACAGCCGCTGAGCAACAGTGCCTGGATGCCCCACTCTTGTAATTTCGCCTCCGTGATCTGAGTGTAGTGTTGATGGAGACAGGCTTGGCCGGTGATCTCTTCGAATCGAAACTTGAGGGCAGCCCATTCGCCCAGAAATGCTATCCCTCGCTCATCATTCAGAAAGTCGGTGCTGAACACGTTCGTGAGGGATTCGTGTTCCATGTCCACGAAGCAGATCATGCTGGCTATCTCCTCTCTTTCACTGGCAGGACTTCAATGCCTGATCCAGGTCCTCTTTCAGATCTTCGATGTTCTCAATGCCCACCGACATGCGGAACGTCCCAGGGCTGATGCCGATGGCCGCCAACTCTTCGTCGTTGAGCCAGTGATGGGTCGTTCGGGCGGGGTTGACGATGAGGGAGTAGATGTCGCCCAGGGTGGTGGCGGGCAAGATGAGCTTGAGGGCATCCAAGAAACGGAAGACCTTGTCTTTGTCGCAGTCGGCGATGTCGAAGTTGAGCATCGCCCCGTACCTGCTTTCTGGAAAGATGCGCCTGGCCGTCTCGTGCTGGGGATGGCTGGGGAGGCCGGCATAGCGCACCTTCTGGATCAGCGGATGGGCTTCGAGGAACCGGGCCACTTCCATGGCATTGGCGCAATGTCTCTCCATGCGCAGGGGGAAGGTCTTCAGTCCGCGCAGGGCCAGCCATGCCTCGTTGGGTCCCAACGTGCACCCCACCTGGATCAACATGTCGTGCAGCTTATCGAAGTCCTTGCGATAGCAACTCACCGACCCGGCCAGCACGTCGCCGTGCCCGGACAGGAACTTGGTCACGCTGTGGCTGACGAAATCGGCCCCGATCTCGAAAGGCTTCAACAAGTAGGGCGTGGTGAAGGTGTTGTCCACGATCACCGCTGCCCCGTGGCGGTGGGCCATCTCGATCACGGCGGGCGCATCAATCACCTTGGTCATAGGATTGGTGACGACCTCGAAGTAGACCACCTTGGGCTTCTCGCGCCGGATGGTGTCCTCCAGCTTGTTCAGGTCGGTGAAGTCCATGAGGATGCTGCGAGCCCCCAGATGGGGAAAGATGTTCTCCACCATGGTGTACACACTGCCGTACACGTCGCTGGAGCAGAGGATCAGTTCGCCTTTACCTGCGCCAGCCGTCAATAGCGCCAGGTGGCTGGCGGCCATCCCCGAAGCGCAGACGTGCGTCACCTCCGCGCCTTCCAGGGTGGACAGCGCCCGCTCCAGGGTCGTGTTGGTCGGCGAGCCCCCGCGACAGTAGACGTAGCCCGGTTTACGATAGTAGACCCGGTCGTCCAGGTCTTGCGCGCTATCGTAGAAGAAGGTGGTCGAGTTGTAGATGGGGGTGCTGGAGGTCCAGAAATACTGCTTCTCCCAGCGTTCGCCAGCGTGCAGGCATTGCGTCGCCATGTCCTTGTCCACGTAGCGGGTGTCCGCCCTGCGGTGTTCAGAGTGCATCGGTTTGTCGGTGTATTCCCATTTGGCCACAGTACAACCTCCTATCGTAAATATTCACCCCTCCCTCCCAGGGCTTATCATTACCCATGAGCAGGGAAGGCGAGCTGGACGAGGGAAAAGTGGAGCCCTGGTGCAGCCCTCTCCCCCCTACCCCTCGCCCAACCCTGGGCGAGGGGGGAACTCGGCTCCCCTCCCCTAGAATTGGGGGAGGGGCTGGGGGTGGGGGCTGGGGGGCAGGGGGAGGGAGAGAATAGTCACCCCCTGTCTAGCCCTTCGTGCCCTCTTGCTCCTCCGCTCGCCGAATGATGGCTTTGATGGCCTGGGCCACGTCGTCGGGCAGCGGTTCTGGCTGGTGCTCTGCCAGGATCTTTTCCACCCGCTCGGCGGCTCGCTCGCCCAGGCTCTTGCCCCCGGCGGCCTGCCACTGGTCGTAGTTGCCGCGCTCGAATACGCTGGGGTACCAGTGTTCCCGGAAATGGGCCATCGTGTGCTCGGTGTCGAGAAACTGGCCGTCGGGGCCGATGTCGTCAATCAGGTCGAGGGCCAGGGTGTCGTCGCTGATCTCTATGGGGGCCATAGAGTGCTCTAGCCAGCCCACGATCTCGTTGCAGATGACCAACTGCGCCAGCGAGCCGCATAGGCCCGACTCCAGGTAGCCCAGATCGTGGATCAGGTTGCCTCCGTTCAGCGTTTCGACTATCAGAGTGAGAGCGGCCTCGGCCGCCGCCTGCTGGTCAACCAGCTTCGACTCGCTGCAACCTCCCAGGCCGAACATGGGCAAGTTGTAGTGGTGGGCCAGAGCATGGGCTATGCCCACTACGTCAGGTGCGCAGTAGGGGCTGACCATGGTCCGCATGTCCAGTGCGGAGCCGCCCATGCCAGGCACGATGAAAGGCGACCCTTCGCGCTTCAGTTGTGAGAGCACCAGGCCAGCCAGGACGCCGGCATTGATCAGGGCCATGCTGCCGGCCGCTGTGACGGGCGCACTGATGCCGCCAATGACCACCGGGATGTACAGCAGCGGCAGGCCCCTGTCGGCCAGAAAGAGCAGCTTTTGCAGCGCCTCTTCGTTGTGACGCAGGCCGGTGGTGACGTTGATGTAGCAGGCCGCCAACGGCCTCTGGCGCAACGCCTCGGAAGCAAAGCGGCCTCGGCCCCCGCCGACCACCGCCTCGGCCATCTCCACGGCATCCACGCAGCCGGAGAACTCGTTGGTGACATAGACGATGGGCTTGGTGGTGTGGTTGAGCATCGCTTCCATCTGGTAGCGGTCGCTGACCATGGCGTCCACGTCGGAGGGCAAGAACATGGACATGACGAAGTCAACGTGGGGCAAGGCGTCGCACACGGTGATGCCTTCGACGATGTCCTGCAACACCGGTTTGCGCCGCTTGCCTGTGCGATGGTCTATGATGTTGAGGCAATCGGAACCCGTGCCATAATAGCAGCGGTGGCCTTCCAGGTAGAGGGCTGGTTGGCCGTGGCGGTCGTAGAGCGTGACCCGTTTGGGCACCGTGTTGAAAGCCTTCTCCACCAGGCCGGAGGGAATCCGCACGCGATTCCCTTCTGAGACAAAAGCGCCAGCCTTCTTGAGCAGATCAATGGCCTCTTGATGGTAGAGGCGAACGCCGGTTCGCTCCAGAACCGCCAGGCTGGCGTTGTGCAGCTTCTCACATTGTTCGGGTGACAGTCGCCCATACTGGACGCTGCCAAAGCTTCTGTCATTGACGCGAATGTTGGCCATGCTAGTGGTCCTCCTTAAGTTCGTAAATTGGTAAACTCAGTAGATCCAATTTTGCTCGGCCTGGATCGCCAGATCCAGGCCCAGAGCGGG
>CAZQDO010000446.1:0-1017 GCA_964592085.1 uncultured Anaerolineae bacterium
GGGCTGTTCACTGCCACCACGCCGACGCTCATGGGAGGCACCTCCGTCACGGAAGCGCACATCTCCACCATCACCGATTCCATCATTCTGCTGCGCTACGTGGAGATGTACGGGGAGATGCGGCGGGGGCTGACGGTGCTCAAGATGCGCGGCTCGATGCACGACAAGGACATCCGCGAGTTCACCATTGACGGCCAGGGGATGCACATCGGCAAGCCTTTCCGCGATGTCACCGGCATCCTGGCGGGTCAGCCCATACATAGGGCGCCCGTAGAGATGGAGCGCATTGGCGGTCTGTTCCAGGAGGGAGAATGAAGCTGGCGACCGAGGTCGCGCCTGTAGGGCCTTTGGCCGGGCCTCCGCCGACGCAAGCAAGCCCGACCGCACGGACGGTCGGCCGGCGTGGATACGCCCTACCAGGCGCGGTTTCAACCGCCAGCCAGGGAGAAAGATAGAGTAAGAATGATGCACTGGCAGTATAGTCCTTACGTGTTGCCTTTGGTCATAGCAGCGACCACATCGGCCGCCATCGCGTTCTTCGCCTGGCGACGCCGCCCCGCTCCCGGTGCCATGCCATTAGTATACCTCATGCTGGCCGCGGGCGAGTGGTCGCTGGGGTATGCGTTGGGAATGGCGAGTGCTGATCTGTCGGCCAAGGGTTTTTGGGCTAAAGTTCAGTACTTTGGCATCGTGAGTGTGCCAGTGATGTGGCTGATTCTCGCACTTCAATACACGAACCGAGAAAGGTGGCTGACGCGCCGCAACCTGGCTCTGTTGGCCATTGTGCCCCTTCTCACGCTGCTGCTCGCCTGGACTAACGAGAGCCACGGTCTGATCTGGAGCGACCTCAGACTAGACACCAGCGGTTCGTTTTCGGTGCTGTATCTGACTTATGGCGCGTTTTTCTGGGTCTGGGTGCCTTATTCTTACTCGTTGATCTTGCTCGGCTCCGTCCTGCTTCTCCAGACACTTGTTCGCTCACCGCGTCTGTATCGCCGACAAACCGTCGCTTTACTG
>CAZQDO010000446.1:1027-5034 GCA_964592085.1 uncultured Anaerolineae bacterium
TCATGCCTGAATCTCTTTCCCTATCTGGACCTGACGAACTTTGCTTTCACCCTGTCAGGCCTGGCGACTGCCTGGGCTCTGTTTCGCTTTCACCTGTTGGACATCGTGCCGGTGGCGCGTGACGCTGTCATTGAAGGCATGAGCAATGGCGTGATCGTGCTGGATGCACAGAACCGTATCGTGGATCTCAACCCGGCTGCACAACGGGTCATTGGCCGCCCGGCCTCGGAGGCCATTGGACAACCGATCAACGTTGCAGGTCTGGGGTTGCGGATTGCGGATTCGGAGCTGCAAGACTCTCGTTCCAAAATCGTTCGACTGAGCGCTCACGGCGAAGTTCGCATTCCGCAATTGGCAAGGACATTTGACCTGCGTATCTCGCCACTGCATGACCGGCGTGGCCAACTCACTGGCCGGCTGGTTGTCTTGCATGACATCACCGAGCGCAAGCGGGCGGAGGAGGAGATCCGGCAGCACACGGCCCAGTTGGAGGCACTGCGAGAGGTGGGGCTGGAACTCACTGCCCAGTTGGATCTGGATGCCCTCCTCCACGCCATCGTCTCGCGGGCGGTAGGACTGGTAGGTGGAGACTCGGGAGGGCTTGGCCTCTACCGACCAGGGCGGGACGTGCTGGAATGGGCCATGGCTGTCGGCCCGAACCTGGCGCCTATCGGGGCCATCCTCCAGCGGGGCGAGGGGCTCTCCGGCAAGGTGTGGGAAACCGGCCAGCCGCTCATCGTGGACGACTACCAGCAATGGGAGGGACGGGCGGCCATCTACGAGAGCTATCCCTTCAGGGCTACGGTGGGGGTGCCAGTTCGCTGGGGGAAGGAGTTCCTGGGGGTGCTCAACGTCTTGGCACCCCACCCTCACACCTTTTCCCAGGCCGATGCCGAGTTGCTGAGCCTGTTCGCCACTCATGCTGCCATCGCCATCAAGAACGCCAGCCTGTACGAGTCTGAGCTCAAGCGCAGTGCAGAACTCGAAGCCCTGCGTCAAGCCGGCCTGCACCTGACCTCCACCCTGGAGCTGCCGCCGATCCTGGAGGCGATTCTCGATCACACTCTCGACGTGGTAGCCGCTGACGACGCCCACATTTTCCTCTACGATGGCGAGCGATTGACCTTCGGTGCTGCCCTATGGGCCGATGGTCACCAGCAGAAACCCTTCTCCGAGCCTCGCTCGCAGGGCCTGACCTACACTGTCGCCCGCAGCGGAGAACGTGTCGTCATCCCTGATGTCAACAATCACCCGCTCTTTCGAGATTACCCATGGGGTGGCTCCATTGTCGGCCTGCCGCTACGCATCGGCGAACAGGTGGTGGGCGTGATGACCGTTGCCTTCGGGTGGCCACACGCCTTCGATGGAAGCGAACTGCGTGTCCTGGGTCTCCTGGCTGACCAGGCGGCCATCGCCATCGAGAACGCAAGGCTTTACCAGGCTGCCCAACAGGAATTGACCGAGCGCGAGCGAGCGGAGGAGGCACTGCAAGAGAGCGAGACACGCTATCGGGCGCTGATAGAACGGAATTCCGACGGCATCATCGTTGTGGGCCGGGATGGCACCGTGTGTTTTGTCAACCCGGCGGCGGAATCCCTCTTTGACCGCCAGGCAGAGGACCTCCGGGGCGAACCTTTCGGCTTTCCTGTGGTAGCAGGTGAAACGATGGAGCTTGACATCGTTCGCAAAGATGGAGCAAAAGTCGTAGCGGAAATGCGCGTGGTAGAAACAGATTGGGAGGGGAAAAGAGCTTACCTCACGTCGCTGCGGGACATCACCGAGCTCGCGCGACTGCGGGAGGAACTGCGCACCATGTCATTCCTCGATATGCTGACAGGCGTGTACAATCGTCGTGGCTTCTTCGACCTGGCCCACCAGCAGCTTAGGATAGCCGAGCGAGCACATAGGGAAATGTTGTTGCTGGTTGCTGATCTGGATGACCTGAAGGGAATCAATGATACCCTGGGCCATCACCAAGGCGACTGCGCCTTGATCGAGATGGCGCAGGTTCTCAAAGAGACCTTCCGTGAGTCGGACGTCGTTGCTCGGATTGGTGGAGACGAGTTTGCGGTTCTGGCAGTGGAAGCATCTGAGGACAGTGCCGAGATTCTCGTCAGGCGTCTCCAGGCGAGTCTGGAGGCCCACAATGCACGAGAGCACCGTCTCTACAAGCTATCGCTCAGCTTCGGCGTGTCGCACTACGATCCCGAAGGCCCCCATTCTTTGGAAGAGCTGATGCAATGGGCAGATGAACGAATGTACGAACACAAGCGGAGTAAATAGTTATATGGATAGTGAGACCATTACGGTTCTGCTGATCGAAGACAACCCAGAAGACGTCCAGCTGATCAAGGAGATGCTGGCCCAAGTGCCAGCCTCGCCGTTTGAGTTGGAGTGGGCCAATCGGCTCTCGACAGGACTGGAGCGGTTGGTCGCTAAGGGGGTTAACGTGATCCTGCTGGATCTCGGCCTGCCGGACAGTCGGGGGATGGACACCTTAGCTCAGATATCTGCTCAAGCACCCGGCGTGCCCATTGTGGTGCTCACCGGCCTGGACGATGAAACGCAGGCAGTTCGGGCGTTGCAGAAGGGCGCCCAGGATTATCTGGCCAAAGAGCAAGTGAACAGCAACATGCTGGCACGGGTATTGCGCTATTCCATCGAACGGCATCGGTTGCTGGCAGACCTGGGGCAGCGTTCCCAGGAGCTACAGTCCAGTGAAGACCGCATACGCCAGATCATTGAGAAGAACGCCGATGGGATTGTGGTGGTGGATCGGAAAGGCGTCGTTCGCCTTGCTAACCCGGCTGCGGAGGCCCTCTTTGGCCGCAAGGTAGAAGAATTGGTAGGTGAACTTCTCGGCTTTCCTGTGGTGGCAGGTGAAACGACGGAGCTTGACATCCTTGCCAGGGATGGAGACACCACCGTAGTGGAGATGCGCGTGGTGGAGACAGAGTGGAAGGGCGAGAGGGCCTACCTGGCCTCGCTGCGCGACATCACCGAGCGCAAGCAGGTGGAAGAGGCGCTGGCGGAAGAACGCAATCTGTTGCGCACTTTGATAGACAATCTGCCAGATTACACCTACGTCAAAGACACTGAGGGGCGGTTTGTTATCGGCAACATCGCGGTTGCGCGTCAAGTGGGGGTGGCAACGCCGGATGAGGTCATTGGGAAGACGGATTTTGACTTTTTCCCGCAGGAACTGGCGGCACAATATCGTGCAGATGAGCAGGCCATCATCCGGTCAGGTCAGCCGCTTGTCAACCGGGAGGAACCTGCCATAGACCACGCTGGCAACAGGAGATGGGCCCTGGCCACTAAAGTGCCTTTGCGGGATAGTCAGGGGCAGATCATAGGGCTCGTAGGCTTGAGCCGCGACGTGACCGAGCGCAAGCGAGCGGAAGAGGAGGTGCAGCGCCATCTGGAGCGAATAGAGGCCCTGCGGGAGATTGACCGGGCTATCACCTCCACCCTGGACTTGGCGGATGTGCTCGACATTATCCTGGAAGAACTGGGGAGAGTCATCCCTTATCATAGCGCTGGCATCTTTCTCCTCTCCAATGGCACAGCCAGGCTGGCTGCCGGCAAGGGTTTACCGGACATGGAGCGTGCTTTGCAGGTTTCCTTCTCTGTGAAGGAGGATGCTCTCAGCGAACTTTTGCAGCAGGAGCGCCCTTTGGTCTTGGCCGATGCCCAGGCCGATGAGCGCTTTCTAGCTATAGGTAGCACAGAGTACACCCGTTCCTGGATCGGCGTTCCTTTGACAGCCAAGGACCGGGCGGTGGGTTTTCTCACCATAGACCACAGGGAGCCTGGCATTTACGATGAGGAGAGTACAGAGACAGCGCAGGCCTTCGCCAGGCAGGTAGCCATTGCCATTGAGAATGCGCGGCTGTACGAGGAGGCTCAGCGCGAGCTGGCTGAGCGCATACGGGCAGAGGAAGGGCTTCGACAGAGTCTCGACAGACTACGAAGGTCCCTGGAGGGAACAGTAGCCACTCTGGTAT
>CAZQDO010000447.1:0-5028 GCA_964592085.1 uncultured Anaerolineae bacterium
TCTCAGGGGGTCGCGCGTACCTTCCTGACCTCGCTCCGCATTGACGTTCTGGACCAGGATGACAGCACGGCCTCCAATGCCCTCGTCGCTGCTCTGGCAGAAGCCAACGAGACCCTGCTCATCTGTCCGGCCTACAGCGATCCTGCGGATGCGTGCGCCCTGGCAGAAGCCTCGTTGTCCCCTGAGCTGGCTCAAAAGCGTCTGGCCGATGAGGTAACGTTTGCTGTCATCACTATTCCTGAGGGATTTGCCACAGCGCTTGAAAGGGGGGACGAAGTAGCCTTGCTTCTCCAACCCGGTGCGGCTTTGGCTACTCCAGGGATCGCATTCGTGGCGCTGCACAACGTGGTAGCTCGAATGGGCGGGCCCATCGTCGCCGCGCGACTGAGCACCGAGATGGCAGAGTCGCTGGGCATCGAAACGGGCCCAGAATTCTACGCTGCACGCCGGGCGGATGTCGAAGCATCCTGGGGGCCTGTCCTGAGCGGCTCGACTGAGCTCGCCGAAGGGCCGGCGCCACCGGTTCAGGTGATAGTCGAGTTGGCCCACACCAACGAAGGCCAGATCATGGGTGCGCAGTTGTTGGAGAACGGCTTCAAACTGTCCACTCCCAGCATGGCGGCGATGTTTGTGATGATCAGTATATTGGGGATGGCGCAATCCCTGGCCGAAGAGCGCATGATGGGTGTTTTGCGACGGGTGGGGATGATGCCCGTCAGCAAGGCCCAATTGCTGGGCGGCAAGCTACTGGCGACTTACCTGATGGGAGTGCTCCAATTTGCCGTCCTGCTGACCTTTGGGGAATGGCTTGGGGTTGATTTCGGCAGCGCTCCGTTGGCAACGATTCTGGTGGCGATGGCCTACGTGCTTGCTGTCACCGCCATGGCTCTGGCCCTGGCAGCCCTGGCACGCACTCCAAATCAGGCCAGTGCCATGGCGACATCCACCTGCGTCATCCTGATCCCGCTGGGGGGAGGTTGGTGGCCGCTGGTGTTCGTCCCCGCCTGGATGCAAACCCTGGGACATCTTTCGCCGGTCGCCTGGTGCCTGGACGCCCTCAACGCCCTCACATTCTACCAGGGGACACCGGCCGATGTGCTGCAGCCCGTGGGGGTGCTGTTGCTCTTTGCAGGGGTATTCTTCGTCTTCGGCGTGAGGAAACTGGACTATCAACCATCAAGGGACAGTGACGTTTCCAATATCCTGCCCTTCATCGGAATTCAGAGCGATAGAGAAGCTTAAAGGGGTGACAGAATGGACAAAACGTTCGACAGGGCTTCCGTCCGCCGCTACGACTTGGATTGGCTTCGTGTCTTCGGCATCTACATGCTCTTCCCGGCCCACGTGGCGATTGTGTTCAGCCCGTTACCCTTCTGGCACATCCGCAACAGCACAGTCTCCTTGAGAATGCTCCTCTTCCTGGGGTTCGTCGAGCCGTGGATCATGCCGCTCTTCTTTGTGATGGCCGGGTGGGGGATGTTTCACTCGCTGCGGTTCAGGGGGAGCCGCGGGTTTCTGAAGCGGCGCGTCCAAAAGCTCTTGATCCCCCTGTTGGTGGGCTGTGCGATTCTCGGGCCGCCGATCAAGTACCTGGAGTTGCGAAGCGGCTTCGACGCGAACTACAGAAGTCTTTGCGCGAGCTCAGAATACCGACAGAGCTTCGGCCCTTGCATCCCAGCCCCCCCAACTTCTGAGGGGGAGGCAGCCGTCGCACCGCCGTTCAACGAGAGCTTCCTGGAGTTCTGGCCGACTTTCTTCACCCGGTTCGACCGCTTTACGTGGTCACACCTCTGGTTCCTTGCCTATCTCTTCGACTTCAGCGTAGTCTACCTCCCCCTGTTCTTGTGGTTGATGAAAACCCGCCGTAGCTTCACACGGGTAAGTGCAGTCTGGGTGTATCTGCCTATGCTCCCCTTGTTGTTGATCGAAATCGTATTGAGGCCACGCTGGCCCGGTCTCCCAAACCTCTACAATGACTGGGCGAACTATGCCTACTTCAGCACGTGCCTGATCGTGGGATTCCTGCTGGCCAAGCATCCCGCTTTTGAGCAAGCCGTGCAGCGGGAGTGGAAACGCGCTCTCGGTATCTACCTGGGGGGTATGGCGATGCGGGCGCTCCTGGGGCTACGGATATACCTTGGGATCGGCGGCGCTGCCTCGCCAGCCCTGTGGTCCGTGACCCTGGTGGTTGCAAGCTGGGGGGGCGTCGTAGCGCTGCTTGGGTTTGCGCGCAGTCACCTTTCGCACACCAACGCCGTGCTGGACTACCTCAGCGAGTCTGCCTACCCGGTCTACTTCCTCCACCCGCTCGCGGTGGTGGGCATCGGCTACGGGATCATCCAGCTCTCGCTCAGGATAAGAGTCAAGTACGTGCTGCTGTTGGCTGCCTCGTTCACAGCCACGCTGGCCGTCTACCACTTCATCGTGAGGCCCATCCTTCGCTCCGGGTTCGGGATGAAACCCATGACTCGAAAAGTAGGCTCAGCAGAAGGCAATCGCCGTGTCGGCGCTTGACGCAGAATGAAAAGCGTAGTACAATGATTATCCCAGATTGGGAATAATACAGAAACAGGAGAAATTGCTATGTCCAACCGTTCACTTTCAGCCATTGTTCTAAGCGTACTCTTACTCACGGGTCTTCTTGCCGCTTGTTCACCTTTCGGGAATTCACCTGATCCCGCACTAGCACCTGGTACGGACGAGCAATCAGGTGTATCCGCCCTCAGACGATCAGCGGCATTTGTGCCCAACGCTGGCCAGAGCGATCCTGCGGTGCTATTCAGCACCCTGGGTTCAGCCAGCACGCTGTTCTTCGCCCGTCACGAAGTCGCATTCCCTTTGCCTTCTCCTGATCGGGCGGCGGGGCTGGTCAGCAGATTGCTGGGATTGGGCGAAGCTGAGTCTGCTACGCCTGCAGAGCCTAGCAGCCTGTATTTGCGTTTCGAGGGGGGCAATCCTGACACCCAGGTGGTTGGGGAAGAGCAACTTCCTGGGATCGTCAACTACTTCATGGGGGACGATCCTGTGAACTGGCACGCCAACATCCCCACGTACGCAAGTATCGTCTATGAGCAGCTCTATTCCGGGATAGATCTGTTCTACAACGGCAATCAGGGTGCTCTGAAAGGGACCTACATTGTTGCTCCTGGCGCGAACCCTGGCGACATTCGCTGGCGTTACGATGGGGCGTCCAACGTGGAGTTGAGCAAAGGGGAGCTGTTGATTAGCACGACCGAGAGTGGCGAAGCCGGTCCACTCGTAGAACGCCAGCCGGTGGCCTGGCAGACTGTGGCCGGGGAACGCCAGTACGTCAGTGTTCGCTACGTTATCCATCGTGACGGCAGTATCGGCTTTGCACTGGGGAAGTACGATGCTACTCAGTCGCTGATGATAGACCCGACCCTGGACTACAGCACGTATGTTGGTGGCATCAACGATGAGGGCAGTTTCGGCGTCGCTGTGGACGCTGACAACAACGTCTACATCGCGGGATCAACAGAGTCCAAAAACCCGGGCAATCCCGACATTTTTGTAGTCAAGCTAGACCCTTCACAAACAGGGGCCAATCAACTGGTCTACGAGACCTACATCGGTGGAAATGATGAAGATGCGGCCTACGGAATCGGTGTGGATTCCAGTGGGAATGCTTATGTGGCAGGCTACTCGGACTCGAACAACTTCCCGGTGCAAAACGAGTACCAGACGGATCAGGGTGGTAGGGATGCCGTCGTGGTTCAGTTGGATGCCGCCGGCGCTGTCAATTATGCCAGCTATTTGGGTGGGGACTCTGGAGACGAGGCTCGCCAGGTAGCTGTTGGAGACAATACTCCTATGTATGTCGTGGGCTACACTGGCTCAACCAACTTCCCTACGAGGGACGAATATCAGACCGACCAGACCGGTGACGATGCCTTTGTGGCCGTGGTAGACCCTTCGAAATCCGGTGCTGCCTCGCTCGAATATTCCACTTACTACGGAGGGGGGGAATGGGATGAGGGCCTTGCCATAGATGTACTGGACGGCATCGTCTATTTCGCAGGCTTCACCAGTTCAAATGATTTACCATTGAAGAATCCCATCCAGCCGGATTATGGAGGCTCTGGAAGCTGGGGTTTTGGGGATGCCTTTGTAGCCAAGCTTGATCCATCACTGGCTGGCGTCAATCAACTGCTCTTCGCCACGTATCTTGGAGGCACCGACGACGACAGTGGCGCTGGAATCGCTGTGGACGCCTCTGGAGACGTGTATCTAGTCGGTGCTACAGAATCAGCAGACTTCCCCACCACTGCCATCAGCCCACCCTATGGCGGCGGAGACTGGGATGCTTTTCTGGCGAAATTACGTACCAACAGCTCCAGCCTGATCTTCAGTAGATTCATTGGCGGTGGTGGCAACGATGGTGGCCGGGATATCGTTTTGGACACCTCTGGCAATGCTTACGTGACGGGTGGCACAGGCTCGAGTGATTTTCCGACTGACAATGCGATCCAGGATAGCTTCGGAGGAGGTAGTACCAGTACCAATGCCAACTACCCGAAGTACTCCTACGGGCTTTATCTTGGTCCTGGCGATGCGTTCGTGGCCAGGTTCAATGGCATGGGTGCGATGACCTTCGGCACCTACCTGGGCGGCAGCAGTGATGAGGCTGGCATTGGGATCGCCCTGGATACGGATGAGAGCATCTATGTGACGGGCGGGACAGAATCAACCGATTTTGATACTGCAAACCCGTTCCAGGATGCCAACGCAGGGCAATTCGATGACTTCGTGGCGAGAATCTCGAAGCAGTTTACCCTCACCGTGAACAAGGATGGGAGCGGAACGGGGACGGTGACAAGCGACCCTGCTGGGATCTCTTGCGGCGCGGACTGCATAGAACCCTACGTCATAGATACACTCGTCACCCTGACGGCTACCCCTGATGCTAATTCCGTCTTCATGGGCTGGAGCGGGGATTGCTCCGGCACAGAACTCACCACCCAGCTCACCATGGACGCCGACAAGACCTGCACCGCCACGTTCACGACG
>CAZQDO010000448.1:0-4785 GCA_964592085.1 uncultured Anaerolineae bacterium
CTCAAAAGTGGCTCGACGCCACCGCTGAAATGCAGGCAGAGCGCAGAGGCGATTTCATGGCCTTCCACCACTCCGCCAGTGTAGAGCATCTTCAAAATTACGTCGCTCAAAAAGCTCTCGGGTAAGCCAGTCCCTTCTATGGTGCGAGGTTCAACCAGCATTTGCTGGAAAGACGTCAAGCAAGAGACAGACTCAGATACACCAGACAGACTTTGTGTCTGCGGGCGGCTTCTCCCATTGAGCGAAGGACGGAGCGCAACGATACGAATCGGTTGGTCAACAGTCATGGTGCGTCTCCTTTCACAGCCGGGCATGCGAGCCCCTGCGAAAAAAAAGAGCCATCTATTCCAAAAAGATTACAGATTTCCCAGAGAGCTATAGATTATTCTCCACAAATACTCAAAAATATGATATAATAGGTGTAATCGATGGTGTAAGGGATAGCCAATGCCGACCGACTCCAGCCACGTCAATGATGTAGACTGCCGACGCGTTGTTCGTACTCTGATAGCAAAGTACGACTGGGCCTTGGTTGAAGAAGATGAGCTAGTCAAGTTGGTGATTGCCTCAGTTCAATCGGAGGCTTCGTCGGCTAAGTTAGAGCAGACGGCCATTCGTCACTACATGGTTGCCCTCCACGGGGCCTGCCAACAGGTTGAAGATGAACCGCGGTGCGAACGAGGGTATCAGGAATTGCACCGCTTTCTTTTTCGGGTCGCCTGTAACCGATGGCCTGATATGGCCAGAATAGTAACTCAGCGTGCGCTGGTCCTGGTTTACGAGCAAATAGATCACTGCCGAAGTCCAGACACATTCGGGGCTTTCGCACTCAACAAGCTGCGGCAAGCCTACAAAGATGAACTGCGGTACAGAGGCAAGGAAATGATCGGAGAGAAGATAGACCACCCTATAACCCCGGGCGGTTGGTCAACGTTCCAGCCACAATTGGCTAATCAAGAGCGCCTCCGGGAATTGGTAGCTGCCATCAAGCGTTTGGGTAACAAACGCCAGCAGCAAGTCATCCTGCTGAAGTTTCTCGGCGGGCTGAGCGATGATACAATCGCCAATCGACTTGACATTGAGGTAGGTAACGTCCGCGTGATACGTCACCGTGGTTTAAAGCAACTGAGAAAAGATGAACAGTTGAAGCGTTACTTCGAGGATTGGGGAGGGATGTAACAGGTCTATGTCCGGTCCCCTGGCATCAAGATATTCTTGAAGAAAAAAGAATGTAACATCTGGCGAACTTGCGGCTCTTTATTCTATGAAAAGGGTAAGAAAGCACATGCAAACAGCGGAATGTCGCACGGCAGTTGATAAGCTATTGCTGTATCTGGGGGATCCAGACGGCCACCGTGCTGCCGTTGACACAGCAATCAGTCATATGAGAGATTGTTCCCATTGTCAGAGCAGGTTAGGGCATCTTGTCCAAGCCTTGAGCATAGAGGAGGAGGATCGGTTGACCTGCCGGGTATGTGAAGAGCTCCTGCCTGAATATCTCCAGGCAGAAATGGTCGAAGAGGCAGGCGAGGCTCGCTGGCGCCACGTTACGCTCCACCTGAAGACGTGCCCAAGTTGCTCGGAGGCGTATGCAACCCTCTCGGACCTGACGGAGCTGGCCTTCGGGGAAGAGGAGGAGGAACCATCATACTATCCCGTTCCAGATTTATCGTTTCTCTCTAAGAAGGAGCCGCCTCCCATCCCCTGGCACCTGGACGAGTTGGGGCGCCTGATTATCGAATTCTCTGCCGACTTGCTGCGCGCGCTGCAACCACCAACATATCAACCGGCCTATGCACCAGTCAGAACCAAATCGGATCAGTCGCGCAGGACCTTGTGCCAGATCTCCTTGAAAGAGGCGGTCGAGGATCTGGAGGTGACTATCACTGCCGAGGAAGCACGAGAGGATACAGCGTATTGCACGATTATGGTTGAAGTGGACATCCCCAGCCGGGGTGGCTGGCCCAATCTTGCCGATACGGAGGTGACCATCAAGCGAGGCGAAAGTGAACCGGAGACAAACCTGACAGACGCCTTTGGCAAGGCAGTCTTCACGGGAATCGCTATCGATGAGCTGGCCCATCTTATCTTTGAGATCAATCCAGTCGAACGTGAAACGTGAAACGTGTTGCGTGATAGGTTCCAAGAATATATATTATATCACGCAACTGGATCATTCCCACCCCCTAAGACACCGAGCGGTGATCCCCGATGAGGATAAACGGGGCCCAGTAATAGGGGTCAGCGAAAATCTTCTCTTCGACCTTCTTCCCCTGAGTAATCCCAACCTCACCTCCCCCTCCTTTGGTAGCTATCCCCTTGAGATAAGCGTCCGCCTGTTCCAGGGTGACTTCTGCCGCAGGCACGTTGGACCGGCTTTCGCCTGAAGGCATGCCAGAGTCCAGAATCTCATCCGCCAAGAAGCGCGCCAGGACATTCACTGCTTCCTGGCGGGTCAGATCCCGCAGATAGATTTGGGCCTGTTTCAGGGCCTCGGCGAAGCCTACTCCGTCTTGAATTTCTCGATAGAACCTTTCCATCAGAATACGGGTCGAACGTTCGTCCACCCGCCACAAGGTGGAGACCAGCGCCGGCGCACCAGCGACCATAAAAGCTCGCATAAAGCCAACCAGTTCGTCACCGCGCCGCACCCGGCTCAGGCCGCTCTCGCAAGCGCTCAAAGTCACCAGGTCGCACCGCAAGCGGAGGCATTCCATAACGTCCAGCGCGGTCAGGGCTTCATCCAGGCCCAGACATAAGGCCGAATCCAGCGGCATCTCCGGGTCGAAGGTGCCGTGACAGGAGAAGTGCAGCAGCCGGTAGTTCTCAGCCTGGCTATAGAGATCTTCCTTTTTGGATGACGGTCCGGCCAGAGCGCGCCCGCCGGTGACCTGGGCGATGCTGCGAGCCTCCTCCTCGGCGAAGCGTAACGCCCGCTTGCCCTGGTCGTTGTAACCCAGGGCCAGGCAGGGCGCAAGAGCCTGGTCAGGTCCCTCCCGCCCATCGCGGAAGAGGAGCGTGGCGCTCGGGGCATAGACCAACTGGGGCCCCCTCTCGCGCAGCAGGGTATCGCCATCGGCGGCGATAAGCGTCTGGAAGGGGATGTAGTGGAGCGGGCCGTGCGGCACCAGGTACAACTGACGTTTGCCTCGGAGAAGCTTCTCAGCCGGGGCGATGAGCCGTTCGTACAGGGTACGCCGGATTTGGGGCTCCAAGAAGTGACGCTCTACCACGCTGTCGAGGTGACCGGGGCGCAGGTCATTAGGGGAGAAGTTTGCGTTATGCACCTGAATCTCATCCCGCGTAATGGCAAAAACCCAGGTCCTGGACGGGGGAAAACGGTGGCGCTGGACCCCCTGCTGCCTGGCCATCGGGTCGAGGCGGGCTTCTTCCAGACCGGTGGTGAAGTATTCGAGCAGCAACGCATCGGCAGGAAGAGCATTCTGAACCTCATCCAGCGTGATGGTCTTGGCTTCGACCTCCCGCGAGAGGTTGGGCCCCGAGGCGCCGGCGGCCAGCACGTCGAGGAAGGCGCGCGAGCTAGCGCGCTCGACGAAGTCAAAGGCTTGTGCCTGACGGTCCATTTCTAGACAGAGCAGCATGGCGTTGGCGTAAGTGTCTACGATGGTAGCAAAGAAGTCGGCCCGAGCACCCTCAGCGGAAACGCCGGCACGTAGGCCTTCGATGAGCTGAATAGCCTGACTGTAGTAATCAAGTGCCGCCTGGTAATCACCCATTTCCTGGTGGAGAAAGGCCAGATTGGCCAGCACGTCGATTTCGTTGTACTGATCGTGCGACTTCCGGTAAATCTCAAGGGCTTCCAGGTAAGCTTCTTTGGCTTCTGGCCATTGGGCTGGCCCTTGGTGCTGTAAGACTTCACCCAGGTTGTGACTGGCTGCGCCGATGCCGTAGTCATCGTCCAGGGCGTGGCCCAACGCGATGCGCCGCTCGAAGCAGCGGGTGGCCTGGGGCCAATCGCCCAGGCTGCGATACACCAGACCGAGCGTGTTCCAGGTGGTGGCTTCCAGCCAAAGCTCATCGTCGTTTGGATGTTTGAGATCCTGGAGGATCGCCAAGGCAGACTGGCAGTAGAAAACAGCCTGCGGCAGGGCATCATGACCGTATTCACCCTGGCTGAATCCCAGGTCCAGGACGATGGCCATGTTCTTCCAAACCTTGGCGCGATCAACCGCCTGGGCTGGCCGACTGAACACGGCTAAACACTGCTCGTAGGCTTTCATGGCTTCGTGCCAGCGGCCCTGGTGACGATATGTAACGCCTAAAGAGATCAAGACACGCCCACGCAGAGCCGGTTCCGGGTCCGTCTGTAGCAACGACTGGAAGAGACGCTCGCCTTCGGCCCAGTCACGGTCGCGATAATTGGCCAAGAGGCCAGTGAAGAGGGTACACCAGCCTTGATAGGCTGGCTCTTGTTGGGCCAGTTCTTCCAGTTCCTGGAGCAGTTCCTGGCAGCGCTCCAATTGCATCAACCCCAACGCCTGGTAAAAGGCGTCGATCAACTGTTGGGCTTGCTGTTCATACATCGTGTGAGAATCCAATATCTTTCAGGAGGCAAAAAAATGAAACCTCAACCAAGCTCCCCCAAACGCTTGAGACACCTTTGTCTGGCACCTGGCCTGGCGCTGGCATGTGTGTGGCTGAGCTTAGCCATCTTAGGGAATTCTACCATCAAATCTATCAGAGTGCCAATCTCTCCTGCACCGGCCCTGGCTCGGGCGCCGGTTTTTACCACCTCAGTCCAATTACAGTCAAACGGGCTTAACC
>CAZQDO010000448.1:4795-5024 GCA_964592085.1 uncultured Anaerolineae bacterium
TTATCGAGGCTGTGCCCGGTTCGGAAGGCAGTGAGGTATTTGTTGCTGTGAGCGGGGTGCAGTCGGCCGGCAGCCCCATCTTCCTCAACATCGATCCCGGGACTGGGCCGGGAAACCACCAGGATTCCAACGCCATGACCATTTCCGGCACCACCTATATAGCCACCGCCATCGGCTTTGCCCCTGGCATGGACATCGGCAATGACGGCGACGACACTATGAGCATTAC
>CAZQDO010000449.1:0-4987 GCA_964592085.1 uncultured Anaerolineae bacterium
TACCCTCATCAGACGGCAGCCATACCATCTGGACAACAAGATGAAGACGCTACGCGTGGCCGTGACAGGGCTGAGGCGGGCCGGGAAGACCGTTTTCCTGACCTCGCTCATCAACCACCTGCTGGACGCGGTGGACCCGGACACGCAGGTGGCGAAGGCCAGGGAGATGTTCCGAGTCGAGATGCTAACCCCGCAACAGGTGGAGCAAGCCACGGCGGAACTGGTCAAGGCCGCCTGTGCGCCCTTTGACGATTGGGTATTGCGAAACACTCTGATCGAGGTCCGGCAACGCCAGGAGCAGACCATTGACACCGTCAGTGCCGACACGGTGCTGGTGGCGGGTTTCGACGATCAGGCCAGGGAGAAGGCGCGCACCATCGTGGACACCTTCCGGCAGTTCATTGAAGACAACAAGGACGAGCTGACGGCGTTGCAGATCATCTACAGCCAGCCCTACCAGTTGCGGCAAGTCACCTACGACCAGATCAAAGAGTTGGCCGAGGCCATTGAGAAGCCGCCCTATCATCTTACGCAGGAGCAATTGTGGCACGCTTACACGCAGTTAGAGCAGGCCAGGGTGCGAGGGGCCGGGCTGCAGAAGTTGCTGACCAACATCGTCTCCCTGATCCGCTTCGCCATCGGGCAGAGCGACGTGTTGGAGCCCTTCCCCCTCACGGTGGAGGCACGCTTCCAGCTCTGGCTGGCGGAGCAACA
Source organism: uncultured Anaerolineae bacterium (assembly GCA_964592085.1). Taxonomy (GTDB): domain Bacteria; phylum Chloroflexota; class Anaerolineae; order VGOG01; family VGOG01; genus CAZQDO01. The sequence continues at coordinate 715 of CAZQDO010000449.1, forward strand.
GGAGGCGGGCTGCCAGTTCACGCCTGAGCAGATCGAGTGGCTGGCTCGCATCAAAGACCACATCGCCACCAGCCTGCGCATCGAGATGGAGGACTTCGAGTACACCCCCTTCCACGAGATGGGCGGCCCGGTCAGGGTATACCAGCTTTTTGGGACGGACTTGGCGGGCATCATGGGAGAGCTTAACGAGGTGTTGGTGGAATGACGAAAGAGAAAAGCGGCTTGCCTGAGTTGCCCAAGGACTGGGTTCGGACGACATTGGATGAGATTGCCCAGATCATCCTTGGTCAGTCGCCCCCATCATCAACGTACAACGAAGACGAAGTGGGTCTACCTTTCTATCAAGGAAAAGCAGAATTTGGTGATACTTATCCCACTCCTCGAAGGTGGTGCAGCGCGCCGAAGAAAATCGCGGAAAAAGGCGATGTGCTTATTTCTGTCAGAGCTCCGGTTGGGCCGACGAACATCTGTCCAGATAAGTCATGCATAGGTAGAGGTCTGGCAGCAATTCGCGGTTTGGATGGGATTCAACCACGGTTCATTCTCTATCTGATGCGTTCATCTAAGAATGTGATCGCAGGGAGAGGCACAGGGACCACATTCAAGGCAATCACGGGCAACCAGTTGAGAGGGTTCGAAATCCCTCTTCCCCCACTTCGCGAGCAACGCCGTATCGTCGCCAAGATCGAGGAGCTGTTCACCCAACTGGACGCGGGCGTGGCAGCGCTGGAGAAGGCCAGGGCCCAGTTGCGGCGCTACCGCCAGGCGGTGCTCAAAGCGGCAGTGGAGGGCGAGCTGACCAGGGAGTGGCGAGAGGCGCATCGGGGGGAGCTTGAGCCGGCGTCGGTGCTGCTGGAGCGGATTCTTGAGGAACGGCGGGCCAAATGGGAGGCGGAGCAACTGGCCAAGATGGAGGCCAAGGGCAAATCATCTAAGAACGATAGATGGAAGAGGAAGTACAAAAAGCCTGCTTTGCCAGACACAGAGGGACTTCCGGAGCTGCCGGAAGGGTGGTGCTATACGTCGTTGGCACCTCTTCTATCCATGGATCGGTCAGGGATGAAGACTGGCCCTTTTGGCAGTTTACTCAAGAAACATGAGCACAGAGCGGAGGGCGTTCCTGTGCTGGGGATTGAGAATGTAGAGCCTATGAAGTTTGTCCGTGGGAACAAGATATACGTCACAGAGGAAAAAGCGGCTCAGCTATCTGCTTATGATGTTCAAGCGAACGACATACTGATCTCTCGATCTGGAACGGTGGGCCAGGTTTGTGTCGTGCCAGAGGGGTTGGGCGAGGCAAGAATGTCGACCAACTTGATGCGTCTCGTTCTCGCACGAGATGGAATGTTACCCCACTTTTTCAGTCTTCTCTTCAGTGGCTCTCCTTTTGTGCTTGCCCAAGTGTCAGAGTTGTGCAGTGGCAGTACGAGAGATTTTCTGAACCAGAAGATACTTTCTTCAGTCGTTTTCCCTGTCCCACCTCTTGCTGAGCAACACCGCGTCGTTGATGAAGTCGAGCGGCGGCTGTCTGTGGCTGACGAGATGGAAAGGGCTGTGGAGCAGAGCCTGAAGCGAGCCGAGCGGTTGCGCCAGAGTATCCTCAAACGGGCCTTTGAGGGCAAGCTGGTGCCGCAGGACCCCAGCGATGAGCCGGCCTCCGTGCTGCTGGAGCGCATCAAGGCGGAGAAGGCGCGGCGGGAGGGGAAGAGCAAGCGCAAGGGAAGCAGGAGGAAAAGGAGAGAAGCGGAGAAGGCACAGCAGTTGAAGATGCTCTGATACGGCAGGTTCAGTGTGAGTCAGAATTGAGGAGCAGGAGGCGCGATGGGGAAGAAGAACACGAAAACCGGCAAGGCGCTGGAACGGGAGGTGGCGGATGCTTACCGCGCCATCGGCGCACGGAGGGTAGAGCACGACTTGGAACTGGCTGGTCACCAAATTGACGTCTACGTCGAGATGGAAACCGCCGACCGCTCACTGCACCGCATTGCCGTCGAGGCCAAGGACTACACCAAACCGGTCGGCATCAGGATCGTCCGCGACTTTGCAGTCGTGGTCAATGTCCTGCGGACCGCGAAGCTGGTTGATGAGGGCGTCATCGTCTCACCGAGCGGCTACAGCCGGCAGGCCCGCAACGCGGCCAAGGAGCACGGCCTGCGCCTGCTGGAACCCGCCGACCTGGGCGTGCCGAATCTGGCGCAGATGCACCAGGACTATCTGGCCGCCCTGCAAAAACGCTTCGAGTACCTCGACCTGGGCGGCATCGCGCCGAGGGTGCAAAATCGAACCGTCAAGTTACGCATGGCCGACGTCTTTGTGCCCCTCCAGGCCCGGCCCGAGATCGAGTCCCGCCTGGACTTGCCCGATTTCATGGCCGAGGTGCCCGAGCACGAGGACGACGCCGAACTGACCCTCCGAATGCTGGCCCGCACCGAGCGAGCAGCGGATGCCAGACCGGTGGATATTCCTGAGCTGTTACGCAAACCCCGCGTCGTCGTGCTGGGCGATCCCGGTTGTGGCAAAAGCACCCTGCTGCGCCACGTCGCCTACGCCGTGGCGACCGGCGACGCCGACGCCGTGGGCGAAACGGCCCTGGCCCGGCTGCCCATTTTCGTGCGCATCGTCCAGTACTCTCAGGCCCGCGCCGCCGACCCGACCCTGACCCTGGACCGCTACGTCCGCGAGGTGTCTGAGCCCAAGTGGGCGCTCCTGTTCCAGCAAGTGCTGGACGCTGGCGAGGCGCTGCTGCTGCTCGATGGGCTGGACGAAGTGATTGACGCCCACCAGCGCAAGGGCGTCGGTGAGGCCATCCACACGCTGGCGGCGGATTATCCCGGGAATTCTTTTCTCGTCACGAGTCGCATCGTTGGCTACCAGGCGGCGCGGCTGAGCGGCGATTTTGCCCACTACACCGTCCAGCCCCTGCCGCCAGAGCGCATCGCCGAGTTTGTCGAAAAGTGGTACGCGGCCATCGAGCGCGAGGCGGGCGAGACCGAGTTGAGCGAGGAAGCACGGGAGCGGGCTGAGGAGCTGAGCGAGACCATTCAGGCCCGGCCCGGCATCCACCGCCTGGCCGAGAATCCGCTGCTGCTGACCATCATCGCTCTGGTGAACTGGCGGGGGCGCAAACTGCCCAACCGCCGCGTCGAGCTCTACGCCCACGCCGCCGAGACCCTTATCGAGAGCTGGCCCTACCGGCGGCAGGGCGTGGTGCTGGAGGCAGAGCGCGTGATCCGCCTGCTGTCGCCGGTGGCCTACTGCATCTTTGCCGCACGCTCGGCGGGCGACATCGCCGAGGACGAACTGCTGCCGGTGCTGGCTGAGGCCATCTGTCGCGTGGACGGCGTTGACGAGCCTGAAGCCGAGACCTACGCTCGCGATTTCCTGAGCCAGATCAGCGAGCACAGCGGCATCTTTCGGGAGCGCGGCTACGACGAACGAGGACGGCGGGTGTTTGGCTTCCTGCACCTCACGTTTGCCGAGTATTTCACCGCCCGCTATCTGGCCGGGCTGTGGGAAGGGATGGGCGACGACGCCGAGGCCCGGCGCGCGTTTCTGGGCAAATACGCCCACGTGCCCCGCTGGCGCGAGGTGGTGCTCCTGATGGCGGGCGACGTGGGCCAACGCGACAACGACCGCGCCGAGCGGGCCACCCGCCTGCTGGGGGACCTATTGCAATTGGGCAGCGACTACGAGGACCAATTGCACCGCGACTTGCTGCTGGCGGGCGGGTGTCTGGGCGATGACCTGCGAGTCGAGCCCCGGGCGGCGGGCTACGTGCTGAGGTGCCTAATGGCTTTGGTCCTTGGGCCGGGTATAGGTGAAACGATTGAGGACATATTCCGCACCATGCGCCAGACGGCCTACGGCACTGCCGTGCTGGGGGGCTTGCTGGCCCGGTTGGAGGATGAACATTGGGACGTGCGAGCGCGCGCGGCGTATGCGCTGGGCCGCATCGGCGACCCAGGCGCGCTGGGGGGCTTGCTGGCCCGGCTGGAGGATGAAGATTCGTCCGTGCGGGGGAGCGCGGCGGAGGCGCTGGGCAGCATCGGCGACCCGGGCGCGCTGGGGGGCTTGCTGGCCCGGCTGGAGGATGAAGATTCATCCGTGCGGGATCGCGCGGCGGAGGCGCTGGGCAGCATCGGCGACCGGGGCGCGCTGGGGGGCTTGCTGGCCCGGCTGGAGGATGAAGCTTCGTACGTGCGGGGGAGCGCGGCGTCTGCGCTGGGCAGCATCGGCGACCGGGGCGCGCTGGGGGGCTTGCTGGCCCGGCTGG
>CAZQDO010000450.1:0-4976 GCA_964592085.1 uncultured Anaerolineae bacterium
GGTTCCGACACCTACCCCCCCCACAGAACAGTTATTGGCCCCCTTGTGGTCAAAACTGCACGGTGCCTGGGATAGCCAGGCCTGGAGCTACGCCATCGAGCTGTTGGATCAGATCAGGAGCATTGCCCCTGCTAACGCCGATGCCGAGGAGAAGCTCTTCGCTGCCCATTTCAACTTTGCCACGCAGCTCGTGGAGGAAGGCCAACTGGAGGAGGCCGTCACCCACCTCGAGCAGACGCTTCTGCTTCGTCCTGACTACTTCCCGGCTCAGGAGGAGCAAGAGCTGGCCGTGACTTACCTGAAAGGGATGGAGGGCCACGACCAGGGGAACTGGGCAGAGGCCATTGACTATCTGGAGAAAGTCTACCTGAAAGATTATGGCTATCAAGACGTAGGGGCTTTGCTCTACGAGGCTCATTGGCGGCAAGGGGCAGTCTTTGAAGAAAGCGGACAACTGGCTGAAGCCCTTGCCGAATACCGCCGGGCTTTGGATATCCGGCCTTACGGGACAGAAGCCCAGACCAAGCGAGCCGCATTGTCGGCCCGCCTGAAACGCATCGAGGTAGATGTTTCAGAGCAAAGGCTCACTGCCTGGGATGGCGATACACTGGTCTACGACTTCGTCGCTTCCACCGGCAAGTCCGGAACGCCCACCCGCTATGGCAGATTCAGCATCATCAGCAAGCTTCCCAAGGCTTATGGCAGCGCGTGGGATATCTGGATGCCTCATTGGATGGGCATCTATTGGGCTGGCGGCAGCGAGAACGGCATTCACGGCCTGCCCATTCTCAGCAGCGGCCAGACCCTCTGGTCGGGATACCTGGGCCAGCCGGTATCGTACGGATGCGTTGTCCTGGATACCTGGGCAGCCAAGAAACTGTACGATTGGGCCGAAATCGGCACCGAAGTGATTATTCGGGAATAACTCAAAATGTGACAAATTTGCAAAAATGTGCTAAAATTATTGAAAATCGATTGTTTGTAGAGGGGAGGTTTAGCTCAAATGGCACCTGAAACGACGTTACCAGATTTTATTGACGTTAATATCTTGCCAGAGCAATATCGGCCACGCCAATTGCCCCGAAGGGCAATCTTCCTATCGGTGATAGCCGTTGTTCTGGCCGTCCTCCTCCTGTCCCTCTACCTCTTCTCCGCCAGGCTGCGCAACGATGTCGTCTATCTGGACGACGAGATTCTGTTCACTGAAGACGACCTGGCGAGGGTAAGTACTCCTGCACCCGAAGTGCAAGAGCTTATGAACACCCTGGCCCAGACCCAGGGGTCGAGTAGTGAGCTGGAGGAGACGCGGTCCGCCATCGCGGCTGTCCGCGTTGATTGGCTGGCTATCATGGCCGCCATCAATGACTACAACCCGGATGAGTTAGCTCTCTATTCCCTCACCCAGCGCGATATCCAAATCACCCTCGAGGGGCGAGCCATTGACAAACCTGTTGTGGATGCCTACGCTGATTCTCTCAAAGCGACCAATCTCTTCGCCAGCGTGAATGTGCGATCCATCACCAGCGTTGAGACCCCCTTTGCTCCACCGACGATCACCCCAGGGCTAACTGTAACGGTCACGCGGGAGATCACACCTACAGAGCCGATAACGCCCAGCGTGACGGTGACACCTACCGTGGCGGTCACCCCTGTCGGCCCCGATGAGTACGAGATAGATGACTTCCAGGCCAAGGACATCATCCTGGGCCAGACGCAGTTGCACAACTTCTATCCCGTCTACGACGTGGACAAAATCAAGTTCCTGGCCAAAGCGGGGCGCCACTATCGGGTCTACACCTCCGACCTGGCTCCAGCGGTGGATACGATGTTGGAGGTGAACGTGGGCGGCAACGTCCATACCAACGATGACTGCACTCCAGGCTCAGGCGACCTGAGTTCCTGTGTGGAGTTTCAAGTCGGGATTGGCTATGACGTGGACGCTACCGTCAAGATAACTAACCGGGGGCAATTTGGCGGGGAGATGTGGTACCAGATCACCGTGGAGGAGATTCCGGCACCGCCCACACCCACGCCGACCGCCACATCCACGCCTCCCCCCCCGACGTCAACCAAGACGTCCACACCAACGAGCACGCCGACGAGCACACCCCCCGCTACGTCCACTCCAACCGTTACACCCACGCCTACTCCGGACCTGCGTGACCTCTACGAACCCGACGATACGGATCCCCAACCCATCGGCGTAGCAGAGACACAGACCCACAGTTTCTTTCCCAATGGTGATAAGGACAAGGTCACTTTTGGAGTTAAGAGTGGCCGTCTGTATGCTGTCAACACGTTCAATTTAGAGTCGGGGGTGGACACGGAGATCGTGGTGGAGATAGATGGCGAGATCTGTCCTGACTGCCAGAATGACGATGCGACCGACCAGTTCCTGGAGTCTGAGGTGCGTTTCGTGCCTGAGCGCGATGGCGCAGCGGTGGCCAGAATCAGTAACGTCAAGAACAGCCAATATGGCGCCGACAAGACCTACGACGTGACCCTCACCATGTTGTCGAGCCTGGTTGATGACTACGAGCCTGATGATCCCTTTGCCAAGCCCATCGCCGTTGAGGGGATGCAGGAGCACAGTTTCTATCCTGAAGATGACCGGGATTTCGTCAAGTTCATATCGAAAGAGGGGCGATTTTATGCTGTTCACACCTCCAGTCTGTCCCTGGGGGTGGATACCAGTCTCAAGGTCACGCTGGAAGACGAGATCATGGGTGAGAACGATGACTACGAGCCGGGCACGGGCAACTTCGCTTCGGCAGTCTGCTACCAGGCCCCTAGAGATGCCACGTCGGTGGTGATGATCACCAACCTGCAACAGCAATACGGCGTTGACAAGACGTACGAGATCAACGTCAATGAGGCGCCCGTCATGCAGGTCAGCCCCGTGAGCCTGTCCTTTACGGCCATAGAAGGAGGAACCAACCCGCCGTCGCAAGCGGTTAACATCATCAATAAAGGTGGGGGGGACTTGAACTGGGTTGCTGTCAAGGATGCCTCCTGGCTGACCATTGGCCCATCCTTTGGTGTCGCTCCCTCCACCATGAACGTGTCCGTGGATATCACTGGCCTGCCAGCGGGCACCTACATAGGGTATATCACCGTAGATGGAAGACATCCACTGTCCCTGTGTTGCGCCGATCCTTGTTTGCAAACGGTCAGGGTCACCTTGCTGGTTATACCGCCGACGCCTACGCCAGTGCCGTCCTCCTTGAGGCCGCCTGGCATGGCCTCGTTGGAGCCCGTTTTGGCCATGATTGCTCCTCCCTCCCGCTTGCGAGCGGTGGGTGAGCGAGTGGGCATCCTCCCAACCAGCGGGGACAGAACGGCCTCCGGCCTTCTCAGCCCGGAGACAGTGGAATTCGTGATCGTGTTGGAGTTGAAGACGGGGTCAGGAACAAGTGATTAGGGGATCAAGAAATCAGTGATTAGGGAACCAGTGTCTCGATTCCCTGATGCCCTGCTTGAAGGAAAAGAAAGGAATGAAAACCAGTAAGACGCGGTCTAAACTGATGTTCGCTCTAGGGGCGACGATGTTGGTCGGCGTGTTCTTGCTGCTCATGTTGAACGGCGGTAGTAGCGTCTTCGCTGTTGGATCACTTCCTCCATCACAAGAGCCTGCCCGGCAGGTGGCGCCGACGCTGCCACCGCCCCTTGAGCCGCTCCCCCCCCGCACAGGTTTTGTGCCGCCGCCCATGGACCTGTCTCACCTGCAGGGGGACAGATTGCCCGAGGGAGCTACCACCGCGGCCCTCCTGCCCAGCAGGTGGGATTGGCGCGACCAGGGCGTGGTCACCTCGGTGAAGAACCAGGGACTCTGCGGCGCGTGCTATGCTTTCGCCGCTCTCGCCAACATCGAGTCAGAGCTACTGATTGACGGGGCTGGCAGCTACGACTTCTCGGAGAACAACGCCAAGGAATGTTCCTGGAACGATCCCAGTTGCGCCGGGGGGAACTATTACGCGCTCGCCAGCTTGTTCTCCCAAAAGGGCACAGTGCTGGAGTCGTGCGACCCCTACGTGGACAGCAACGTGGACTGCAACGATACCTGCTCATACGTCAAGACCCTGCTGGACTGGAGGATCATATCGGGCAACGAGGTGCCCAGCACCGAGGTGCTCAAGAGCTACATCTATGCCAACGCCAGCCCGGTCTACACGACCATGTACGCCGGCGACGGCGATGCCTGGGCCACGGAGATGGGGAGCTACGACGGCTCCTATACGCTTTACTATACCGGAACAGAAACGCCGAACCACGCCGTGCTGATCGTCGGCTGGGACGACGACTTGACCCACGCGGGGGGCACAGGCGGCTGGATCGTGAAGAATCAGTGGAGCACGGCCTGGGGAGGCTCCTGTGGCTACGGCACAGAAGGTGGCTATTTCACCATTGCCTACGGCTCGGCCAGCATCGGCAAGTTCTCCTCGTTCATGCACGACTGGCAGGACTACGATTTTGATGGCGACATCATGTATTACGACGAGGGCGGTTGGACGGGTATGGTGGGTTACGGCAGCACGACTGGCTGGAGCCTGGGCAAGTTCATCCCCACCAGCAACACCTACGTCACGCGCGTGGAGTTCTGGACCACGGACCGCACCACCGACGTTGACGTGTACCTCTACGACAGCTTCGACGGCGCGACGCTCGGCAACCTGCTGTGGAGCAGCCACGACCACAGCTTCGACGAGGCTGGCTATCATGGGGTAGCGGTAGACCCGCCTCTGGCGGTGACTAGCGGCGACGACGTCGTCGCGGTGGCAAAGCTCACCAATGCGGATTCCCAGTATCCTATCGTCATTGACACGGAGGGCCCCTACGAGACACAGCGCACTTATACCAGTGCCGATGGCAGCGCGTGGTATGACGAGGGGGATTACAGTGATGATGCAGCCATCCGCGTGCGTACCTCAGGGGTGTTTGTTACACCTACACCTACACCAACCCAAACGCCCGTACCC
>CAZQDO010000451.1:0-4974 GCA_964592085.1 uncultured Anaerolineae bacterium
GCGTAGGGTCCGTTGCGAAAATCGTCCCAGTACCCCTTCTGATCTACCACTGCGTAGGCGAAGATCGCCTCCCCCTGGCACCCGGCGCGCCTGGCCATGTTGATGCGGGCCTCGATCTCGGAGAATGAACCGTAGTTGGCGTGAATTCCGGCGTAGACGTACCGGCCGTACGATTCCGCCATGAAATCCTGCACCAGCGTGTTGAAGCGGTCGCGGCTGTTCATCACCGCCGTGCCGTACAACATCGGCGCCAGGAAATCCATCTTGCCGGCCTCCAGCCAGCCCCGAGAATCCTGGAAGTAGCCACCGTAACCCTCATAGGTCGTGCTACCGTAGGTCACCCAGCCCCACTTGTCCTTGTAGATCGGCCACACGGCCGCCGACAGGGCCAGGTCCGGTCGCAGCGGCACCACCTCGTCGTAGATGCGAGCGACGAGTTCGCTGACCTGGTCCCTTTGCCATTGGGCGCGATCACCGCCCCCGTCTTCCCGCCAGCGCTGGTCGCTCACCGGATCATACGAGAAACTGGGCCCCGAATACCGCACGTAGTCCAGATGCAAGCCATCCACGTCGTAGTTCAAGACGATATCTCGACAGACAGCCACCAGGTGCTCCATCACGGCCGGGTGTCCTGGGTTGGCCGCCAGGTAGTTCTCGTTCAACCCCATGGGGTTACGATTCCGATCCCACTGCACCCACTGGTTGCCATACACGCTGTTGAACAGGCGATACATCTGCTGGGGCGTGCTGTCAGCAGGAGGATTCACACCCAGCCAGGAGGGGTACACGTTCACGTAGGCGTGTACCTGGAGACCCGCAGCGTGGGCTTCCTCAATGGCCAGCGCCAGGGGGTCCCAGCCAGGGTAGCGACCCAGGGTCCCCGTCAGTCTGTCCGACCACGGCTCGTACACGGACGAGTAATAAGCGTCGCCATTGCCCCGGACCTGGAACAGCAGGATGTTGAAGTTGGCCGAGGCTGCCTTCTTGACGATAGCCCGCACGTCAGCGGCCGTGCGGTAGGACCAGCGGGGGACCCAGATGGCCCGTCCTTCCCTGGCAGGGACGGCTGCCTGCTGGATGGCAGCCCAGGTCTCCACGGGGACCGGCTCCTCGGTGGGCAGACCCACCTGTCCTTCAGTCAAGGGCAGATAGTCGGGATCCAGGTCAGCAGCGACGACGAAGCCCACCCCCGCCTCGTCCTTGGTCGGCGACGCGGCTAGGTACGCCAAGGCCGCCACCAACACCACCACACCAGCGACGAGGATCAACTTCACCGTTCGTGACATGTGGTGCCGCTCCCTCCCCCCGTTGGATTGTCAGCTTGGCCACTTACCGCATGGCAACTCAGGGTGGGGCCACCCACCCGAGCCGTCCCTGTCCCTTAATTCAGGAAGGGTTTGAGATTCCTGCTGCGGCTGGGGTGGCGAAGGCGTCGCAAGGCCTGCGCTTGAATCTGCCGGATGCGCTCCCTGGTGAGGCCCAGCTTCTCTCCCACCTGTTCCAAGGTGTAATCTTCGCCGTCTTCGAGCCCATACCGCAAGCGCAACACCCGCGCCTCACGAGGCGTCAGCGAATCCAGCGCGTCCTCCACCCTCTCCCACATGATCGCGCTCGAGGTCATGGAAGAAGGGGTAGGTGCGTCCTCATCTTCGATGAACTCCGCCAGAGTGCTCTCCTCCTCCTCGCCGACAGGCGTCTCCAGCGACAGAGGCTGACCTCCGATGTGGAACAGATCGCCGACTCGCTCCGAGGGGACCTGCAGCTCTTCACTGAGCTCGTCGTTGGTTGGCTCCCGACCCAGCTCTTGGGCCAGCCGCTTCGAGACCCTATTCAGCTTGTTCAGCTCGTCGACGACGTGCGCTGGCAAGCGGATCGTGCGCCCCTGGTCGGCCACAGACCTCAGTATGGCCTGCCGAATCCACCAGGTAGCATAGGTGCTGAAGCGGTGCCCCCGCTCTGGATCGAAGCGTTCCACGGCTTTGATCAGTCCCAGGTTTCCCTCTTGCATGAGGTCCGACAGGGGCAAGCCTCGCCCCAGGTACCTTCGTGCAATGCTGATCACCAGACGCGAGTTGGACTCTATCAACCGTGCACGAGCCAGGTCTCCCTCTCGGGCCTGGCGCTCCAGCCGCTTCCGTCGAGTCACGCTCAGATTGCCGTTGCCGTTCGCCAGACGTGTGCTCGCCGTCTGTCCCGCTCTCATGGCCCGAGCCAGTTGCTTCTCCTCGTCAGCGGTGAGCAAGGGTATAGTGCCCACCTCCTTCATGTACATGGAGATCACATCGTCGCTCTCGATGCCCTTCAGCGAACCACGATCGACGTCTTCCTCCGCGTCGTCATCAAGCTCTTCCACGTCCAGTGCTTCTTCTTCAAGTGCTAACTCTCTGACTGCCATTTCTCTCCCCCTGTAAACAGTCGTCCCTAGGGACAACCGAAGAATTCGTAGCGGTAGCCTGTGCCCGCCACACACGCCGCGACAGGCTACTCAGCGTCGCGACATCTGCTCTGGCAGTGCACCTGGAAGAACAGTGGCACGAATCTATCCAGCCGTTCCCTCTCCAGCCTGTAATAGACTCGGATGCCATCCTTCCGAGAGGCCACCAGGCCAGCGTTCTCCAGAACCTTGTAATGGTGCGACATGGCCGGTTTGCTCTTGCTGAAGACGCAGTCGAAGTCACCGCAGCCCAGCTCCTCCTCGCGGAGCAACATCTTCACGATCTCGTAGCGAGTCGGATCGGATAGGGCCTTGAACACCTTGACCGCCTCTTGCGGGAACACGGTTTCCATGTTCACCTCGCAGGATCATTTCCATCCTTTTATAATTTCCGAACTATGATAGCACCAATCCCGATTCCTGTCAAGTCCCGTACGACGCCCTCTCGGGCCAGTAACGCTCCCCTTCAGCACTCGTCCAACCAGAGCTCGCCTTTTCTCACTATTGCTCGTGTTTCTGCCTCCAGGCAAATAAAAAGCGTTGGTGGATGCCAACGCCATCATTGCTCCACACCACCGTTCTGGTCAGTACATGTACTTCCTCCACACCTCGTGGCCCTGCATCTTACCCAGCAACACGATGGCGGCGTATCGCGGCGCTGCCGGCGGCGAAAGCAGGGACATGCCCAATTCCTCTGGTCTCCTGTCCCTCTTTCGCTGGTTACAGGGTATGCAGGCTGCTACTACGTTGTCCCAGGTATGCTCGCCACCGCGGGACCGGGGGACAACGTGATCCAGTGTGAGTTGTCCTTTGGGCGGCTGTGCCCCACAGTACTGACAGGTATACTGATCCCGCGCCAGGATCGTGCGTCTGGTCAACGGAATGAGCAGACGGTGAGGCACTCGCACGTAATACACCAGCCGAATGACCAGGGGCATATCCAGGGCCAGGTTCTCCGAACGAACTCTGGCTTCCGCCGCCTCTAGGATCTCGGCTTTCTCCTTGAGAACCAGGACGATGGCTCTCCGCAGCGAGATGATGTGCAAAGGCTCGAAGGTGGCGTTGAGAACTAGCACGCCGCCCGCCAGCCTACCTTGCCCCCCGACGAAAGCTCTCACCTCCTCGACGCAAAAAGCGGACGGCAATGGGCCCCGTCCCTGGGATCATACAGGGGAGGCAGGACTCGAACCCGCAACCTACGGTTTTGGAGACCGTTGCTCTGCCAGATTGAGCTACTCCCCTTTGGCCTCTGAAACACGCAGCGCTTTCCGCGCTCTGGCCGGGCGGGCGCCGCGGTTCCTCACATCTTACCACAACTCCCCGCAACTTGTCAAGCCCGCTGGTCGACCCACTTTCTGGCGCCGGTCGACCATTGTGACCAGCCCGCGTGGCAGGTATAATATGAGGCGAGGTTCCACCGATGTACAGCCTGGACGACACCATCACCGCTATTTCCAGTCCCCTCGGCGAGGGTGGTATCGGCATCGTGAAGATGAGCGGCCCCGACGTGCTGCCCATCCTGCGAGAGATCTTCGTGCCCGGAAAGGGGCTTCCCTCCGCTGAGCTCGCGTGGCGGCCTGTGTCGCACCGCCTCTATCACGGCCACATCGTGGACCGGGAGAACGAGGAGATGGTGGACGAAGTCCTGGTCTCTTTCATGGAGGCCCCCTTCACCTACACCCGCCAGGACGTGGGCGAGATCAACTGCCACGGAGGGATCGTGCCCTTGCGCCGGGTCCTGGAGCTGACCCTTCGGCAGGGGGCACGGCTGGCCACTCCGGGGGAGATGACCCTCAGGGCCTTCCTCTTCGGTCGCCTCGATCTGGCCCAGGCAGAGGCGGTGCTGGACGTGGTGCGGGCCAAGACCGACGCCGGACTGCGGGTCGCCGTAGATCAACTGGAGGGACACCTCTCGCGGCAGATACGCCAGGTGCGGGCGCGGCTGGTGGAAGTGCTGGCCTACCTGGAGGCCGCCATCGACTTCAGCGAGGACGAGATACCCGAGCACGACGTCGCCTGCTCGCTGCGCCAGGTATCCGTCGCCCTGGAGGAGTTGATCGAGGACGCCCAACGAGGTATGATCTACCGTCAGGGCATCAGAGGGGCCATCGTCGGCCGGCCCAACGTGGGCAAGTCCAGCCTCCTGAACCGCCTGCTCCGCACCTCCAGGGCCATCGTGACCCCCATTCCCGGGACCACGCGCGACACGCTGGAAGAGACGGCCAACCTGCAGGGCATCCCCCTGATCCTGGTGGACACGGCGGGCATCGCCCGCAGCGACAACTTCGTGGAGAAACTGGGCATCGAGCGCAGCCAGCAGGCGCTGGCCAGCGCCGACCTGGCCCTGATGGTCATCGACGCCCACGAGCCGCTGGAGGACGCCGACTGGGAGATCGCCGGCCTGATCGGCCACAAGCCGGTGATCCTGGTGGTGAACAAGACGGACCTGCCGCTGCGGACGGTCGCAGATGACCTGCTGCCCCAGGCCAGGAGAGTCGAGCTCTCCGCGCTCACCGGAGAGGGCCTGGAGGAGCTGGAGC
>CAZQDO010000452.1:0-4957 GCA_964592085.1 uncultured Anaerolineae bacterium
CTCTATATCCAAGGGTCTGTGCCTAGGACAACCTGCTGCTGGCCTACCGCAAAGCCAGCAAGGGCAAGCGGGGCAGAGCACCGGCGGCTGGCTTTGAGTACCACCTGGAAGACAACCTCATCACGCTGCAAGCCGAACTAAGAGCCAGAACCTACCGGCCCGGCGCATACTATAGCTTCTACATCCACGATCCCAAGCGACGCCTCATCTCGGCGGCTCCCTTCCGAGACCGCGTGGTGCATCATGCTTTGTGCAACATCATCGAGCCCATCTTCGAGCGAGGCTTCATCTACGATAGTTACGCCAATCGAGTGGGCAAAGGCAATCACCGTGCCCTGGATCGCGCTCAGTCGTACGCCCGCCGCTATCGCTACACTTTGCCCTGCGACGTGCGCCAGTTCTTTCCCAGCGTGGATCACCAGATTTTGCGGCATATCCTGGCCTGCAGGTTGCCCGACCAGGACGTGATGTGGCTGGTGGACCAGATTCTGGCCAGCGGTGTGGGCGTGCTCAGCGAGGAGTACCAGATGGTCTGGTTTCCAGGGGATGACCTGTTGGCCGCGAACCGGCCACGAGGGTTACCGATAGGCAATCTTACTTCTCAATTCTGGGCCAACGGGTATTTGAACGGATTTGACCACTTCGTCAAGCGCGAATTGCGCTGCGCGGCATATTTGCGGTATGTGGATGATGTGTTACTCTTCGGCGACGAGGTGCGCCAACTGTGGGGCTGGAAAGGAGCCATCATCGAGCGTATGGCCCGTTTGCGCCTGAGCATCCACGAAGAACGTGCCCAGGTACGCCCGGTGACGGAGGGTTTTCCTTTCCTGGGCTTCGTGGTCTATCCCCATAAACGGCGGCTTAAGCGGCGCAAAGGGGTGGCCTATGCCCGTAAATTTCAGGCCCTGGTGGAAGACTACGCTGATGGCCACATCCCGCTGGAGCGGGTGACCGCTTCGGTGCAGGGTTGGGCCAATCACGCCAGCTATGGCGATACATTGGGGCTGCGCCGGGCGCTGTTGGAGAGCGTGATTGTGCCCGCCCGGCCAAGCTAGAACAGGTTTCTGAGGAGCAGGCTATGGAACAAACGACGCCCATCTTCACCAAAACCTTTGACTTTGTAAGCTGGCTGTTGGCCGCCACCAACCACTTTCCCCGCAGCCAGCGCTTCGTGGTCACCAAACGTCTGCTGGACGCAGCACTCAACTTCCAGGAGCTGCTGGTGGAGGCCAACGCCTGTCGGGGGCGGGACCGGTTGAGAAAACTCGACTTGGCCGACGCCGAACTGGACAAGGTGCGACTTTACCTGCGCCTGGCGTCTCGCTGGGAATGGTTGACATCGGGGCAGTACCAACATGCCGCCCAGTACGTCACCGAAATGGGGCGTCTACTGGGGGGCTGGAAGAAACTCACACGGCAACCTGCGGCCACTTAGACCGCTGTAAGGTTGCGGGGGCGGACCGGAAGCACCGTGTGTTGCGTGGCGGGGCGTTCAACAATAATGAAAGGAACGTCCGTTGCGCCTACCGCAACAGGAACAATCCGAACAACAGGAACAACAACATTGGATTTCGGGTTGTAGTTGCTCACGACTTTTTGCCCCTGCCGGAAATGCCGGGCGGCGACAGCTTCCTGGCCGAGGCGTATAAAAAAGCCGGCGCGGTCCGTCCCTGGCCGCGTCCCGCAGTGCGGGACCGGGCGAATAGGCCAGGCCCGCCCCCTACCCCAACTTGGGGCTGGGGCGGGCACCGGCCATCCGATGGGAGGAGGTAAACATCAGTGATCGGCTTATCCATATTACTGGGCGCAGCCCTGGAAGCGGGATTGGGTGTGCTGGCCGAGGCCGGTTTCGGCGACGAGGCCCGTGCCCTTAAGGAACGACTGACAAAGAAGGACGAGAAGGAGCGTCAGGTAGCCTTTGACCGCGCCTTTGACCAGGCCGTCGAGACCGTCGGTGAGGAGAGCCTGCGGCCACTGCTGGACCACCAGCCCTTTCGTGAAGCGGTAGTTGCCGGGCTATTGGACCCGGAGCAGGGCTTCGACGTGCAAGCCGCTGCGGAGGTATGGGGTGATAAATTGCCATCACATGCCCGTGCCCTAAGACGCTTCTTTATGGCTCTAGAAAACGCGCTGCTGGCCGACGAGACATGGGGACCGCTGCTGGACCGCTACCAGGAACTTCGCTTTCGAGGGGATGTGTTGACGGCCTTGCGAGAGCAGAAGTTGGACGTGTCGTCCCGTCAGGTGGTCTCGACACTAAATGCGCAACTGACTGGCAGCGGGGCGATTGCCCAGGGACCGGGGGCGGTGGCTGCCGGCGCAGGCGGGGTGGCTGTGGGTGGAAGCGTGCTGGGGGATATAATCCATACGGTGGTGCAGCAACTGGTGGTGGAAATGGCCGCCCCTGGCCCGCAACCTGAGGACTGGGAGCCCCACTATCTGCATACCCTGATCGGCCAGTGTGATCCGCTCGACCTGACACCTATCGATGAAACTCACCCCCAGGCTGGGCTGTCGGGAGAATCGGATATCGTCCGTGTCACCGATGTGTTTACGACTCTATACCTGGAACACTTAGAGCGTGCGCCAAACCAGACAATTGCAGACGCCATCCTTCAGCCACAAGTGCCTGGCTCTGTAGCGCTGCGTGAGGAGACTTCAGATCGTAAAGCTGAGCGCGTCCAGGCTGTGGAAGCAGTGGGCGCCATCTCTCGACTGGTGATCCTGGGCCAGCCGGGAGGCGGCAAGAGTACCCTGGTAAACCACTTGACCACGCAACTCGCCCGCCGACGACTGGGTGAGTCCGCCGACGACGAGAAGTTGCCCGGCTGGCCCAGTGCGGAGCAGCCGCTGCCGGTGCGCATTATCCTGCGGCGCTTTGCCGCCTGTCTGCCAGATGATGCCGTCCAGGGAGAGGCGGGGCATGTGTGGGATTATCTGGAATATCGCCTGGAGCAGTGGGGCTGCAAAGAGGCGTTTCAGTTCCTGAAGCAGACGCTGACAGAACAAGGCGGCATTATCTTCTTCGACGGACTGGATGAGGTGCGCGAGACAGATGAGGCGGGCAAGCGCTCTCTCATCAAGAAGGCCATCGAAGCGTTCGCCGCCCCCTTGAAGAAGTGCCGGGTGGTCGTGACCTGCCGGGAATATGCTTACAAGAAAGGGGATGTCTGGCGCCTATCGGAAGCCGAGTTCCCAGTGATGGAACTGGCCCTTTTCGACTCAGGCCAGATTGAGACGTTCACCCAGATCTGGTACCAGACCGTCGGCCCCCAGAAGGGCTGGAATGGGGAGAAGTGCCAGACGGAAGCTGCCAATCTCTATCGGGCCACACAGATGTGGCCTCACCTGCGCGAGCTGGCCCAGTATCCCCTACTGCTGACGCTGATGGCCCAGGTGCATGGCCGGGATGGCTACCTGCCTCAGGACCGCGCCGACCTATACGAGCGGGCAGTCAACTTGCTGTTGGCGCACTGGGAGAATCGCATTGTGCGCGACGTAAGCGGGGGGCGCCGCATTGAGCCGGGCCTGGTGATGCAACTCGGTATCCGCACCGAGACGCTGCGCTCGGCATTGGAACGAGTGGCCTTTGCTGCTCATGAGCGCCAGGAGTTGGAAGAACAGCAAAGCGAGCGGGCGGCCGACATTCCGAGAGAGGAACTGCGTGGGGAATTGGCGGCCGACCTGGGGAGTTGGGATAAAGCGGAGCAGGTCATCACGTATATCCAGGAACGGGCGGGGTTGCTACAAGCCAGGGATAACCGGACGTACACCTTCCCGCACCGCACCTTTCAGGAGTATCTGGCCGCAACGCATCTCTTGAAGCAAAGCGCCTTCGATACCATGTTGCGAGATCGGGTACGGCGGGATCTGAGCTGGTGGCGCGAGGTCTTTTTGCTGGCAGCCGGCGCCTCGCGCAGTACGCCACGTAATATTTCAGACTTGGTGGATTGTCTCTTGCCGCTGGCGCCGGAGGACGGACAGATTTCGCCGGAGCGGGCTGAGCAGGCCCGCTTGGGGGCGCAGGCACTCAGAGAGACCAACTTTGTCTTGCACGTGCGTAAAGAGGAGGCCGTGGAACTGGGTCGCTACTCAGCCACCTTTCAGCGAATCCAGAGATGGTTGATGGCTGGTTTGCGTGCAGATGCCATGCTTTCCCCTAAAGAGCGGGCTGCGTGTGGAAACGCCCTGGCTGGCGTCGGAGATCCTCGTTTCAAAGCCGATGCCTGGTACCTGCCCGATGAACCACTGCTGGGTTTCATCGAGATCCCGACGGGACCGTTCCTGATGGGTGAAGGCAAGAAGGAACACCCAGTAGAGTTGGGCACCTATTACATTGCCCGCTACCCGGTGACGGTGGCCCAATTTCGGGCCTTTGTGGAGGAGAGCCAGCACGAGGCCCAAGGGCTGTGGGAAGGATACAGCAGTCTGGGCAACCATCCGGTGGTGGCAGTTACCTGGCATGATGCGCGCGCTTACTGTGACTGGCTTACAGAACAACTACGGGCTTGGGAGGGGACTCCGGGGCCGCTGGTCAGGTTGTTGCGCGAAGAAGACTGGGTAGTGCGCTTGCCGACCGAGGCTGAGTGGGAAAAGGCAGCACGGGGAACGGATGGACGTGTCTTTCCCTGGGGAGACGAGCGTGATCCGAACCGGGCGAATTACAATGACACGGGCATTGGCACTACCAGCGCGGTGGGGTGCTTTCCGGGTGGGGCCAGCCCGTATGAGGTGCTGGAGATGAGTGGCAACGTAGACGAGTGGTGTCATTCGCTTTACGAGAATTACCCCTATGACCCGACGGGTGGTCGCGAGAGTCCAGACGCCGAGGGCCCCCGTGTGTTGCGTGGCGGGGCGTTCTACTCTAGTGGGAGGTTCGTCCGTTGCGCCTACCGCGACTGGCCCGATCCGGGCCACAGGTACTACTACGTTGGATTTCGGGTTGTAGTTGCTCCCG
>CAZQDO010000453.1:0-4906 GCA_964592085.1 uncultured Anaerolineae bacterium
CAGCACCCACAGGGTAGTGGCGATGAACGTCAAGGGTCTGTTGATCCTTTCCAGAGCGAAGTACAACGCGAGCCCAGAGGGCAGCAACAGCACCTCCCCGATGACACACAGAGCGAACAGCGCATTCGGGCGTGACGCATCCTCCAGCGCTTCCGCCGCCGGAACCGGAAGTGTCTGCTGGGTCGCAACCACCAGGACAAAGAACAGCAGGGCGATGACCCCACCGACTAGCAGCGCCACCACGATGTCCCAGCGAAAGGCCTCCAGTCCGATGGTCAGGGCGAAGGTAATGGTTTCGGCCAGGGTGACGAAGAACTCCACCAGGTTCACCGAACCCACCACCTCGTGGGGCTGGCCATTTTCAGACAGGATGAGGCTAGGCGTGGCCACCGGGCCCCACCCGCCGCCCCCCAGGGCGTCGAGGAAGCCGGCCACCAGGCCGAGGATGGTCATCCTCGGCCTGGACAACCGCTTGTCGGCCACACCCCATTCTCTCCAAGTGAAGAAGCGGTAGACAATGAGGCAACCCATGGCCAGCAGGAGTCCCGCTACCCAGGGCTTGATCGTATTGCCGGGAATCGAGGCCAGAAAGTAGGCTCCCAGCACCCCGCCAATGACACCGGGAATGGCCAGGGGAATGACCAACTCCTTTTTGACGTTGCCGAGTTGATGGTGGGCGATGCCGGAAACCAGAGTGGTCACGATCTCCGCAGTGTGCACCGAGGCACTGGCGATGGCAGGCGCCAGCCCGATGGCCACCAGCAGCGAGCTTGAGGACACACCGTAGCCCATGCCCAGCGTGCCATCAATGAACTGGGCAGCGAATCCTGCCAGGAGTATGCCGATGAAAAAGGGGATATTAAACATGTGACGTAGCCTCCTCTATTATCAGTAGATGAGAAAACTTGCTGGAGTGCGGACGCAAGTCCGCCTTTACGAGGCCTGAAGCAGACTTGCGTCTACACTCCACTCCCAAATTCTCAAGTACTGATTATAAGTTGTTACAAGTTGCACTGCGATGGCGGCAACAGCCAGTCCTATCCAAATAACAAATTGAGGAACTCGACGTCCTTGTCGAGTTCCTCTGTCGTAGAGACTCCTAAAACCCCCTGGGGTGGGGTGATAGGTCAGTTGAGCTCGCTGTGGGTAACGGCTGGTTCATGCACTACGCGTCTCCTGCCTCCAGTCTGGTCATCACCGCCTCCACTGCGCGGGGAATGGCCGCCGTTACTGCAGGCGTGCAACTCTCACTGACGGTCAGCACATCTTCTGCCTCGATAGCGAGGATGGAGATAGAACTATCGTCGGGCAGCGCCATGCCCATGCGCCGCCCCAGGGTCAGGGCGCCAGACAGGGAAAGATCATGCGCCGAACCCGAATGGAGCGATGCCCGCAGGCCGTTAGGCTGCAGGCCATAAACGTCACCCGGCTTGCCGTTGCGGGTCTGAATCGCATCCACTATGATGACTCGCTGGTAGCCCACGATGGTGTCCAGCAATCGCAGCCCACCGACGCTCGCTTCAGCAAAGGTCACGTCATCTCGTTGGCAGCGCGCCGCTGCTGCTCGCACCACGTAAATGCCGACCCCATCGTCGGTCAGAATGGGATTGCCGAGGCCCAAAATCAATGTCTTCATGGCAAAGGTCTGAGATTAGGAAATCAGGAAACCAGGGAATCGGGGAACTGCTTCCTGATTCCCTGATTACTAAATGTTCTGCCTCAGCACGTCCACGATGCTCCCCTGGGCATCGAGGATACGCACCTCCAACGGCATCTGGCCGGGCAGGGTATGGGTGGCACAGCCGAAGCACGGATCGTAGGAGCGGAAAGCCATCTCCACCCGGTTCAGTATCCCCTCGCTGATGACCTGGCCCTTCTTGATGAACGCCTGAGCCGCCTTCTTTATGGAGATGGAGATGGGCGCATAGCTTATTGGTCGTACCGACGATGAGGTTGCACTTCTGGACGATGCCCTTGGCGTCGGTGATAAAGTGGTGGGTCAGCGTGCCCGTGGCGCTTCCACGATGCCCATTCCCTCGTCCGGCGTCTCGGTGGGAATGTTGCGCACGTGCGGGTCGGTGATCTCAGGATCAGTGGCCAGCTCCACCAGACGCTCGGCGGCGTAGAGCAACTCGATCGGCCGCGCCCAGTGGGTAGCCAACGTGCCATGCACCGGCTTGCCGCCCATTGTCTCGTAGAACTGCTCGTAGGCCTCCTGTGCCAACGGCGTGGCCATACCATCGACGGCATTGAGCCGCGAGAGGGGCGTGGCCTGATAAACGCCGCTGTCCTTCCCCGTATCCCTTCCTTAACAGTCTATCATATCCCATGAGAAATGTCATCGAGCATGATGCCTATTTTTTGCATGGGAAAAGTGCGTAGCAGGTTACTTCTGAGACTAAGCATCTTGGCCTGTGCATGGCGTACACAGATAGGTATTTCTACTTAGTGCTAAGACCCCGAATTAGATAGTTCGTCATTTCTGAAATACGTCTGTTGGCTGTTGAAATATCGCCAGCCTTGGTGTATAATGTAGAGGGTGTTTATTGGATTGAGCATTCGACCAATAGTTCGCAAGGCTCATTGCAAGCCCACTAGAGGTGTGTAGCGTGAGCCTGGTGTCAAGGATGGGGTGTTAAATGAAACAGATCACAATTCTATTAGCCGATGATCACGTGCTGGTGCGAGAGGGTACCTGTAAGCTTCTGGAGCGAGAAGATGATTTACACGTGGTTGGGGAAGCCGGTGACGGAGAGGGAGCCGTCGGGCTAGTGACCGAGTTACGACCTGACGTGGCCATCATAGACATCGCTATGCCCAAGCTTAATGGCATTGAAGCCACCAGGCAGATCAAGGCCCTCTGCCCGGATACCGCTGTGCTCATACTCACTGCTTATGATGACGATCCATATGTTTTCGCTCTTTTAGAAGCAGGGGCGGCAGGCTACCTCCTGAAGAACGTGCGTGGCCGTGATTTGATCGAGGCCGTCCGAGCGGTACACGCCGGCGAATCAGTGCTTCACCCAGTCATCGCCCGCAAGGTGATAGATCGCTTTGCCCGTTCCCCAAGCGAGCTTTCTGAGGAGCATGGTCTGGAACAAATCACCGAGCGTGAACTGGAAGTCCTGAAGCTGGCGGCCAAAGGTATGAGCAATAAGGATATCGCTATCCAACTCAACCTTAGCATACGCACCGTTCAGGCCCACCTGAGCGCCGTCTTCAGCAAGATGCAAGTCGGTTCGCGCACCGAGGCCGTGGTGCAGGCTCTGCAAAAGGGTTGGCTCAAGCTCGAAGATACGCTCTAGCAGATGGCAGATAGCACTACCGATTATCAGCTCTCAGGGAGCAAGAAGCTGACATGGCTTCAATAGCCTCGCCGTTGTCGAAGAATCGTTTGAGAAGAGTGATAACCAGCCACTATTTCTGGATTGTGGGAACCACGTTGGTCCTCTGCGCACTCTTCTACTATTTTATGCCGCAGATACGTCTCCCAGCTCTGGTGCCATTCTCCCTCACCCGGCAAGCCATGGGGCGTGTCATTTTTATACTGCCCGTAGCCGGGGCGGCTTTCGCCTTCGGGCAAGTAGGCGGGCTGGTCACCCTGGTTATAGCCGTCCTCATTATGCTCCCCCGTGTCTTCCTTATCTCCTCTTATCCAGCGGATGCCCTTTTGGAGACCGTTGCGGTTGCTGTTGTCGGCTATCTTGTGATCTGGATGATCGAGACTCAGGAGAGGGAGAAGAGGCTGCGCCAAAAGGCCGCTTCGCGGCTGAGGGCGATCAATGCTGTCACCGCTATCGTGACCGAGTCTCTCGAGCTGGACCAGATCCTGAACGATGCCCTCGACAAAGTTCTAGAAGTCACGGGGCTGGAAGCCGGCCTGATATTTTTCCGGGATAAACAGACCCAAGAGTTGATCCTGGCTGCCTATCGGGGTATATCTGATGAATCTGCCGCGGGCGTAGATCGGCTAAGATTGGGGGAAGGCTTCTCCGGGCGAGTTGCTCAATCTGGGGAACCGATGGTGGTACAGGATTCCTCAGGGGATCCTCGGCTGACCAGATTAGCTGTGCGACAGGAAGGACTGCGAGGCCAGATCATCGTCCCATTGAAGTCCAAGGGTAGGGTTCAGGGTGTCCTGGCTGTAGCCACCCGTCAGTCGCGCCAGTTTCTCCCAGAAGAACTGGAGCTCATCGCAGCCATCGGCAACCAGATCGGCGTGGCCATCGAGAACGCACGCCTCTATGAAAACATGCGTTTCTACGTCAGACAGATCACCAAAGCCCAGGAGGACGAGCGCAAACGCATCGCCCGTGAGCTTCACGATGAGACAGCTCAGGCTCTGATAGACCTCTCCCGGCGCCTCGATGACCTGGCTACTTCCCACGAACAGTTATCTGAATCCGCCATAGGACGCCTGGAAGAGTCCCAGGAACTGATTGACGGCATCTTGCGAGGTGTGCGGCGCTTCAGCCGGGACCTGCGGCCGTCCGTGCTGGACGATTTGGGCCTGCTGCCTGCGCTGGAATGGCTGACAGCCAACCTGATGGAAGAGGACGGGATCAAGACAGAGTTGAAAGTGTACGGTGACAGGCGACGCCTACCACCTGAAGCGGAGCTGGCATTGTTTCGCATTGTTCAGGAAGCGCTCAACAACGTCAGGAGACATTCCCATGCCTCGCAAGTTGCGACGGCGGTGGAGTTTAGTGAGGGCAGAGTCAGGATAACCGTAAGCGACAACGGTCAAGGATTTGATTTGCCAGACAGGACGGGTGATCTGGCTACCACGGGCAAGCTGGGCCTCATCGGCATGCACGAGCGAGCCCGTCTAGTGAACGGCACCTTGACGGTGCACTCCGAGCCGGGCAAAGGGACAGCCATAATAGTGGATGTGCCCGTGTAATGG
>CAZQDO010000454.1:0-4894 GCA_964592085.1 uncultured Anaerolineae bacterium
GAACAGGACCCGCTAAACCGCCAAAGACTACGCCTACACCGGAATTGTACAACACGCCGCTAGGCGTAATATCCTCGCCAGTGTATAGCTGCGTTAATGCATACTGTCCTGTTGTGTTCAGGCCGCCAAGGGCAGCAGCGCCAGCGTACGTTGTGGCCCCTATCGGCGCAAGAGCGCCAGCCACATAGCCCGTAGTTCCAGCAATGACAGCCTCTCCGAGGTCAATACTCTCACCAGTTCCAGCTTTGTTGACTGCCTGGCCTACGAGATTTGCGCCAGTCGAGGCTCCAGAACTAGTCAAAGCAGTGGCTGAACTGGTCGATAGAGTAGCGACTGTCTCAGTTCCAGCTAGTGTGATGATACCTGCGCTAGCTACAGCACCAACGAGTGTTGCTACACCACCCACTACCCCTGATGCTTCCAGCCGGTCCCAGAAAGTGGTATCGGCATCCGGGAAGAAGATGTCATCCCGGTATTCATTGGCTTTGTGGACACCAGAAGCTAAAGCAACGACTGCGTTAACGCACGTATCAAAGGCTGAACCTGATAATCCGTGGCAGTTGCCAGAAGGATCAACGTACTTGAGCGGATTGTTGACCGTATAGGCATACCGATTCAACGCCTGTGGGTTCGCATACTCCGGCACCAGACTATCCGCGCTGATAAAGCGCCCCAGCCGCGGGTCGTAGTAGCGGGCCTGGTAGTCCATCAAGCCAAAGCCACGCTCCTTACATGGAATTCCTCCTGAGAGATGAGATAGCCTGACAGGGCTGCTCCTGGTGGTATGATATTGCAGAACGGGCCAAGGTCAAGCCCATATCCCTACCACCAGGAGGTTGTACTATGTTAGCTGAAGTTGCACGCTTCAACAAGTGGCTGCGACGCAAAAGCCCCCACGCCACCACCCCCATTCACTACACCAACGATCTCAAGCTCTTCTTCAACTGGGTGCACAAGCCCCCGGAGCAGGTTACCGTATGCGACGTGGACGGCTACATCGAGCACTGTCAAAACTGCGGCCACGCCATCGCCACCGTCAATCGACGGCTGGCTGCCATCCGCTCCTTCTACCACTTTCTGGATTTGATGCACGACGGAGCTCCACCCAATCCGGTCATTCCCAACCGACATTTCGTCCGCCAGGGCCGCCGCCTGCCACGCGACGTGGAGGATGCCGACCTGGAACGCTTCTTCGCCGTCATCACCTCGCCCCGCGACCGGGCCATCTTCTTGCTCATGCTGCGCTGCGGTCTGCGCGTGGACGAGATCCACCAACTCTCGCTGGGCGACCTGTACCTGCAGGCCAGCCCGGCCCAGCTCCCCCGGCTGTGGGTGCGCGGCAAGAACGACTCACAGCGGGTGGTCTACCTGTCTGCCCAGGCGTTGGCGACGCTCGAGGCCTGGCTGGCGGTGCGTCCAGCGGTGACCAGCCAGGCGATCTTTCTCAACCGGGCGGGGAGGCGATTGAGCGTCAGTGGCATTCAGAAGCGGCTGGCCTGCTACCGCCGCCAGTCCGGGGTGTGGCTCAGTTCCCATCAACTGCGTCACACTTTCGGTCGTCATCTGGTCGAAGCCGGCGTACCCGTGACCACCATTCAGCGCCTGTTGGGCCACGCCCGGCTGCGCACCACCCAGCTTTACGTGCACGTCTCCGACCGGAAAGTGCAGGCTGACTACCAGGCCGCTATGGCTCAACTGGCCGAGCGCTTTGAATTGCCAGGAGGTGAGGAATGAAGAAGCGGATCCGTCTGGCTCAGTCTCACTTCCGGCGTTCCCATCCTCACGACCCGGTCGTGGTGTCCATCAAGCACTGGCCCAGCGCCAACCAGGGCTTCTACGACGACTTCCGCACCTGGCTGCGCCAGGCTGGCTACGGAGACTCGGCTTTGAACCTCTACAGTGTGGCGGCTCGTCTGGCCCTGGGATTGCTCGACAAAGCCTACTGGATGATCGACGCCCAGGCCGACCTGGATATGGTGCGCGACTACATCGTTGCCCACTATCCCAGCCAGGGCACCCGTTCCAGCTACAACAAGGGCCTCAAGAAGCTGGCCGAGTATCTTCGCCTGCACAATCACCAGCCGCCGCCCAAGAAGCAGGTCAATTGGGGCTATTACTGCGCCACGCTCCCTGCCAGCCTGGTCGACGACATCCGCGCCTACATTGTTCATCGCCGCCGAAGTTGGCTCCCCGAAGAACGGCACCGCATCACGACCACCACCCTCAGCCACCTGACCCTGTCGCTACGCTGGCTGGCTAAAGAGACCACGCTGATCGACATCGCCGATTTGACCCCCAAGCTGTGGTTTGAATACGTCGATGTGCGGCTCCAGGCAGGCATCAAAGCCAGCACCCTAAACGGCGAGCTGTCGGAACTCCAGAATTTCTTGCACTTTCTGGCCGATGAAGGACGGCCGGTTTGCGCCCGCATGCTGCGCGTGGAGCCGTTGCGCGTCGGTCCCACTCTGCCGCGCGACGTGCCTGCCGACCAGCTTCGCTTGCTGCGGGAACAGATCGAAATCGATGCCCGGGCCCAGCACGCCGGCATCCGCCGCATGGGGCTGATGGACCGCGCCTGGTTTCTGCTGATGCTGCACAGCGGCCTCAGAACCGGTGAGGTGCGCCGCCTGCGGCTGGGGGATCTGGACGTGGAAGCCGGGCGGGTGCGCATCGAGCAGTCCAAGGGGCTCAAGGATCGCATCGTGTATCTCAGCCAGCCCACCGTCGAGGCGCTGCGGGCCTACCTGGCTATGCGTGGACCGGCCCACACCGAACACGTCTTCCTCTTTCGCCACCAGCCGCTGAGCGTCACCTACTGCTTACAGCGCCTGTCTACTTATGGTCGACGTTGTGGCCTGCACGTGACCCCCCACCAGCTCCGCTTCTCGTGTGCCACCTTGCTGCTCAACGCCGGGGCACCCATCCTCACTGTCCAGGCCATCCTCGGCCACAAGATGATCGACACCACGTTGGGCTACGCCCGGCTTTACGACGGCACGGTGGCGGCTGACTACTACCGGGCCATGGGGGAAATCGAGAAACAGTTGGACCTGGTGGAAGATGCTTCACCACCGTCCGCCACGCCCGCCCACCTACTGGCGCTGGTGGATGCGCTGTCCAATGGTACGCTCAACGACTCCCAGCGGGAGACAGTACAATCACTACGGACCGCCATTTTGGCCTTGGCAGAGAAGGAACTGGAACGATCAACGGCTGAGTGAGCAAGAATTATCTAGTTCATCTAGGTAGCCCAGCAAGCTACTGCAGCAATCGACAAAGGAGGAGGCCAACATCAACGCTGATTACCTCCTCCTTTTACTGGTTGCTACCCATTCAAACTACCCATTCAAACACTGAAATAGGGCGACTACTTGAGGGGGGGGCGTGATTCGGAAAAAGGATCTCCGTACTCTTCAACAGGTATAAACACAACACCTGTGAACCCTTCCCGTTCCGCTATGTACCATCTTCACCAGTGATAGGTCGCAAATCTGATATCTTATTCGGAGATTGATCGGCAGTAGCAGGGAACGAGCAAACAAAGCGATAATCTCCATAATGCAATTCTACGGTTCTCCCTGCAACATCGATGTGATCATATAGGCCTTGCTCCAACATGATACTATCTATGATCAATCGCCAATCCGGCGACGCAAAGGCTATCATAGGGGTAGTAGATGCCCCCAATATCCAGACTTGGAACACACCTCCTTTTATTGATGAATCCTGTTCTTCATCTGCTTCCCAGAAAAGCATGTCTCCATCTACTTCTTTGGTAATAAAGAATTTGTTCTGAAACTCTTTAGAGGCAACTTTTCTCCCAGCTTGGTATATGTGCATTGTGAGCACAGCCTAGCTTCCTTTCTTCGAAAACGGTAGAGTACGACAGGCCAGATGTGACTGCATCATTTAAGGCAAACACAATTCTCACTTTATCCGGAAATTAGGGAATCATCTCAAGGATTGTCTGTGCTGCCTGTTCATCCCAGAAGAATTGATTCGTACTGGGATCAACAAGAACACCTCCCAGCTTCTCATAAAATTTCATGGCTTGTTCAGAGGATTTGAGGAGAATCCGGCCACCGTATCCTCTAGCCATACTTTCCTGCACGGCTGTCTGCATTAACTTCGTGCCAGCCCCTCCACCTAAGCCTTCAAGATGCATAACTTCCACGGCGTTTGAGTTTGGCCGACTGGCAATTTTCATTGCACCCATAACTTTATCGCCGACTCGGTAGAGGAAGAGGTCGTTGGCAACGCCTTCGGATTGGGAGGCCATTTGTCCCCACATATTCCATGTTTGACCGAAAGATCTAAATCCTCTTTCTGCTTGTACGGCAGCCGCTTCATCAGCAAAGCGTTCAAAAGCTTCAGTGTCTGAAGGTTTGAATCTAGAAACAACGCCACTTACATTTTTTACTTCGTTCGTACAATCTGTATCCGCACAAGCTGCAGTAGCCCCTACTTCAACAAGTCCTGGCACAGCTTGTGCAACGCCCCCGCCAAATAACAACGTTAATCCCAACAATCCTTGCCAGTCAGGTGGCCTCTGCTCCGGTGGCAAGGGATTGGAAACCGTGCATAGCAGAGCCGCACCACCAAGGACCAATAGCACAGGGATAACGGGGATATGTCCCTCTTCGTCAATGTAGACCAGAGGTCGGTTGTAAACGTACGAATAGCGATTGAGACTTTGCGGATTGGCAGGATCGGGTATAATAAGGTCGGGACTGATCCAACGCCCTATCTGTGGATCATACCACCTGGCCCCCATCTCCACCAATTCCATGTAAGTATCGGCCCGCTGCCCGGTGAAGGTGAAGTCCGTCGGCTGCGCGCCGCCCGCCGTCCAGCGCTCCTCGCCGTAGGGCAGGTAGCGCGTCTCGGCCACCAC
>CAZQDO010000455.1:0-4891 GCA_964592085.1 uncultured Anaerolineae bacterium
GGGCAGGTAAGGGGGAATCGGGGACGACGGCCAGTTTCGCCCTCCCCGCTCTGCGTTCTACGGCTGGCGTCCGACGTCGGACCTAGCTCCACCAAGAATCAGACTGTTTTGGCGAGGACACAATCCTTCTCGGTTTTCTCGATTCTGGACGAGGACGTACGAAATCACTCGCGAGGCTCCCAACAGGGCGTGTAACAGAACGCTCATCGAGTATCATGGTGGTATCTCCATTCACGAAAGGGGGTACTGCCATGCCTCGTTGTCCGCCCAGTGAAAGCGCGGTCTCTTGCAGTTGACCGCGCTTTCGTGTATAATGGGTGTGTGTAGGCTTTCAACAAGTTCTATGACGCGGTTTGACCCAACGGAGGTGAAAACTATGACAACGGCCACGATCAAACGACACGTGCTTCCCGGAGAGGAAGGCGGAGACACCACCTGGTTCTACCGGCAGAATGCCTTCGAGCAGCAAGAGATCTTTCGGCAGGTCGCCTTCAAGCGCCGTCGCTGGCCCAAGTTAGGCGACGGTGGGTCAAGCAAGCGGCCAACCTACACCTACCCGCACATCTTGCCCGCCGGTCACGAACAGATGGCTTTCTACGAGCCTTTGGCCGACGCAATCCTGGCCTACCTGGCTGAGGAGGACATTGCCCTACATTCCGAGGTACTGAACCTGAAGAGCTCTCAGGTTGTGTGCCTGAACTTTTTCTTTCCACTCCGCCAGGATCTCAATCTGGCCAGGTCTGCTTTGAGGTTTTTTCTCTCAGGTCTACGGGAGGTGACGGGAATCGAGTTCGAATACACGGGCCCACCGGAGGCCACACTTTGGCTGGGCGAGCCGAGTGGTGGAAAAAGAGGTCAGAACCGCACCAGCATTGACGCGGCTATCTTCTGGATTGGTAAGAGCAAGCGGGAGCATATCACACTGGTTGAGTGGAAGTACACCGAGCGCAGCTTTGGCGCGTGTAGTGCCTTCCAGAATGCTCCCGGGGATGATAAGGCCAGATGTCAATCGCTCGACGTAGCGAGAGATAGGGACCCTGTCCGGTCGTGTCCGCTAACGACGGGTGGGGATCACAGGTCTCGCCGTTATTGGGAACACATGGAGGAGGCGGGCATTTCACTCACTGCCTTCGCGGGCGTACAGGGCTGCCCTTTCCAGGGACCGTTCTACCAACTGATGCGCCAGTTCCTTCTGGCGGCGTACCTCCGGCAAACGGGCGAGGCCAACGAAGTTAAAGTTGAAGTGGCATCCAGCGGCTTTGCCAGGAACACCAAGCTGCACGAGGTTCCGTCACAGCTCTGTTCGCTGGTTAAAAGCAAGGGAGAGGGCGTCGTCAGTGCGTGGAACGCTGTACTGAAGGGTGTGCCTCCGATGCGCCATTGGACAGTGGAGCAGTTCATGGCGCGTGTGAATAAGATCGAGGGAATTGACCTGAACTGGCGAAATTATCTGCGCGAGCGGTACGATGTGTGAGGAGATCGAACCCTCGTGAACGACCCAATCCTGATTTGACATTGGATATTCGCTGTCTTGTCTTACGTAAACTAAGTTTTCCGCCCTTTTTCATCGAAATATCTTTCCAAACTCGAGCACGCTGCTTTCCAGTATTGCATCTATTGCCTGGATTTCAACAAGCTATTCGCGCAATCTACAGTTTTCATGCGATTTCTTAAGTTTTCTTACGTTAACCAAGCCCTGAATGATGACATGTGTCGCCCTGAGTCCACGTTGGGACGCTTACTGCCAGCAGGAGTAGTATGCAAGCCACGACCAACCTACTACTGGTAGTGCATGACCTGTGCAGTCCCGTCAGCAGGTGCCATTCGGGTGTTACTTCCATCAAACAAACGCGGGTTTCCCCAGTTTCCTTACGTAAACCGAGTTTTAGGCCCGGAATTCACTGATATTTCTTTCTAGATTCAACCAGCTTTGCGCAAGTTTTAATTCATATCTCCTGATTTGGATACTATACTCATCAAATCTTAGTTTTTCATACGATTTCTTAAGCTCTCTTACGTCAACTAGCCATCCCTTCCCTGATCGGGTGCTCGAATTGTTAAAAAACGTCGGTCGCTTGCTCGCGGGCGCTCGCAAAACGAGGTGGTTCAACAGATGGCATCATCATTCTCTCTGACAGATCAGCAACTGGCGCTCATCGAGCGCCCCAGCGAGAGCAAGATCTTCCTGGAAGGCCCCGCCGGCACGGGCAAGACCACCGCCGGGGTGGGGCGTCTCCTCCACCTGCTCGAGTCCCACGTCCGCGCCAGGGCAGTCCTGGTGCTGGTGCCCCAGCGCACGCTGGCCACGCCGTACTACGAGGCCCTCCGCCGCCCGACGGTGAAAGCCGGCGGGCAGGTGACCATCTCCACCGTCGGCGGCCTGGCCCAGCAGGCGGTGGATCTCTTCTGGCCCCTCATCGCCGAGGACGCGGGCTTCGGCCAGCCCGATCAACCGCCCACCTTTCTCACCCTGGAGACGGCCCAATACTACATGGCCCGCCTGGTCCGCCCCCTCCTTGACCAGGGCACCTTCGAGACGGTGACCATTGACCGCAACCGCCTCTACAGCCAGATCATTGACAACCTCAACAAGGCCGCCGTGGTCGGCTTCCCCCACACCCAGATCGGCCAGCGGCTCAAAGCTGCCTGGGGAGGCGAGCACAGCCAACGGCGCGTCTACGACGAGGCCCAGGCCTGCGCGACCCGCTTCCGCGACTACTGCCTGGCCCACAACCTGCTCGACTTCTCGCTCCAGGTGGAAGTGTTTATGAACCACCTATGGACCCGACCCCTGTGCCACGACTATCTGCTGGCCCGCTACACCCACCTCATCGTGGACAACGTCGAGGAAGATACCCCGGTGGCCCACGATCTGCTGAGGGAATGGCTACCCCATTGTCAGTCGGCGCTCTTGATCTGCGACCAGGAGGCCGGCTACCGTCGTTTCCTGGGCGCCGATCCCCAGAACGCCTACGCCCTCAAGCAGTTGTGCCAGGAGGAAGTCGCTTTCAGCGAATCCTACGTCACCTCGCCCGACCTGCGGGCCTTCAGCGCCCAGTTGGCCCGCAGCTTCAATCGCTCAACTGAGACAGCTACGGGCGACGTCCGCGCAGTCCTGGCCTACGAAACCCACCGCTACCACCCTCAGATGCTCGACTGGGTCGCCAGCGAGATCGCCGGGCTGGTGCACGAGCAGGATGTCCCCCCTGGAGAGATCGTCGTGCTGGCCCCGTTCCTGACCGACGCCCTCCGCTTCTCACTGATGAACAGGCTGGAGCGGCTGGGCGTCCCGGCGCGCTCCCATCGCCCCTCGCGGGCCCTGCGGGAGGAACCGGCCACCCGCTGCCTGCTGACCCTGGCGGCCATCGCCCACCCGCAGTGGGGCATCTGTCCCGGCCGGTTCGACGTGGCCTACGCCCTGATGCAGGCCATCGGCGGAATGGATCTGGTGCGGGCGCAACTCCTGGCCGAGATCGTATACCGCGTCAAGGACAACGTGCCCACCCTGAGCTCCTTCGACCAGATCAACCCCGACATGCAGGAGCGCATCACCTTTGTGCTGGGCGGGCGCTACGAAGACCTGCGCGCCTGGATCGAAGACTACGTCGCCGGGCCGACGGCGGAACTCGACCACTTCCTGAGCCGTCTGTTCGGCGAGGTGCTGTCCCAGGCCGGGTATGGCTTTCACCGCAACTACGACGCCGGAGAGGTGGCCGCCAACCTGATCGAGTCAGTGCGGAAATTCCGCTGGGTGACAAACGGCACTTCCCCCTCAGAATGGGAGGTGGAGGAGGGTGAGGAGGGCAAACCCCTGGGGCAAGAGTACGTCGAGATGGTGCAGGATGGCGTGGTCGCCGCCCAATACATCCGCAGTTGGCAGCTCCAGCCGCAGGATGCGGTGATGCTGGCTCCGGCCTACACCTTCTTGATGAGCAACCGACCGGTGGACTATCAGTTCTGGCTCAACGCCGGAAGTCGGGGTTGGTGGGAGCGCCTCTATCAGCCCCTCACCCACCCCTACGTACTCAGCCGCCACTGGCCCCCGAACAGGGTCTGGAGCGATGCCAACGAATTCGAGACAAGACAGGAGGCACTTTATCGTCTCACCCTGGGCCTGATCCGGCGTTGTCGTCGCAAGATCTACCTCGGACTCAACGAGCTGGGCGAGCAGGGCTACGAGCAACAGGGGCCGCTGCTGCAGGCCATCCAGCGCGTGCTGCGCCGTCTGCCTGCCGAACAGGAGGCCGCCGATGTTTAAGCCCCGTCCCAAGCAGCAAGAAGTGCTCAGCTACACCCGTGGGAAAATGGGCGTCTCGGCTGTGCCCGGCAGCGGCAAGACGGTCACGCTTTCGGCCCTGGCCGCCCAACTGGTGGCCAGCGGGACGCTGGAGGATGACCAGGAGGTGTTGGTGGTGACGCTGGTCAACTCGGCCGTGGATCATTTCGCCGGACGGGTGGCCGCCTTCGTCCAGGAGCGCGGACTGCTGCCGCACATCGGCTACCGGGTGCGCACCCTGCACGGCCTGGCCCACGACATCGTGCGCGAGCGGCCGGCCCTGGTGGGCCTGTCCGACGACTTCCAGATCGTGGACGAGCGGGCGGCGGCTCAGATTCGGCAAGATGCGGTGGAGGCATGGCTGCGCAGCAACCCTTATGCTGCTGACGATTTCCTGCCCTTCGACATGGAAGAGGGGCAGCGGGATTGGGTGCGCCGCAACCAGTGGCCCCTCCTGGTGAGTAGCATCGCCCTCAGCTTCATCCGGCAGGCCAAGGACCTGCAGATCACGCCCCCTGAGCTTCGCGACCGCCTGGACAGCTTCCCGCAATCGCTTCCCCTGGTGGAGATGGGGTGGGCCATCTACGCCGACTATCAGCGCGCCCTGGCCTACCG
>CAZQDO010000456.1:0-1880 GCA_964592085.1 uncultured Anaerolineae bacterium
CGCATGTCCGGTGGTGTGGGAGGGGGGCGGTTAGGCCGTCCCCCTATCCCGATTTCTCGCCTGGGAGTCCAGCGCCTAGTAGCTCTTGGTCTGACAGTGCTTACTGCGCTAGCTGTTGTATTTCTTGTCAGACGTTTTGCCGCAAGAATAAGGCTATTCATTGTGGCTCTTTCTGGTTGGATCCTATCCTACTGGCGAATCATCATTGCATCTCTCGCGATTGTCTGGTTTGTAGTTTTGCTTGCCCTTCATAATCGAGTGCGCTTTGATGTGTGGATGCCAGTAGTCCTTGCTAGCTATGGGGTCACTCTTCTCTCACTTGTCCTATTATTATTGCCTCGGAAACTGCCCCCAGAAATCAAGCATAAACCTTGGTCATACGACTTCATAGAACATTTCAATGAAGCTCAACCACTTACATATGCGGGTTCAGTTATTGAGGTCCTCGAATCTGCAGAGTCTGGTGGCGAGCGAAGAAGGGCTATTTTCGAACATCCTCCCGTAAGTGCCAATCTGAACACCCGTCTGACCTACAAGGTCAATAACATTCCTGTACGCGTAAAACAGTTGCAAGTGCAATTATTCATAGGAATACTGGACTGGAGACAGAACGAACATGGAGAAGTTCAACACTCGGACTTTCCAAGTGTGCCGAACAATTGCATCAAGTTTGAGATCTATGTGAATAAGGAGTGTAAGTTTTCGCAAGTGAAGGATACCTTCCAGTGGGAACAACCCCAACGTCCTTTGAATTTGATCCATACACCCGGTCAGTCCATAAGCATAGAATTTGTCACGAATGCCATGGGAGAACCCAGAGGCAATTGGGCAGCGTGGGGCGAGCCCAAGTTAGTTGAAGTGCGATAAAACCATCCACTTGCTTCAACAGTGACCGCCAATGATATCTCGCTTTACACTGTGGGAAACATGTTCGAGGCCGTGATGAGAATAAATAAGACGATTGTGAAACTGGTGTTGGTAGCGATTCTTTTCTCCATGCTATCAACCCATATTGAGGCAGCACCACTTGAGGCCAGAAATGCAGGTGCGAGCACGGGACGCAGCCTTATCACACCGACGTCAACTGCCACGCCTACGGACACTGCAACCCCGACCAGCACTCCCACGGAAACATCAACCAGCACCTTCACACCGACGTCAACCATCACGCCTACGGGTACCGCGACGCCCACCAGCACCTTCGCGCCGACGTCAACCATCACGCCCACGGCCACCACGACACCGACCAATACACCCACGCAGACGCCGACTCACACTTCTACACCAACACCCACACTCACCGCGACTAGTACCCCTACACCCACACCAACCAGTACTCCAACGCAAATTCCTTGCGACGACTTGATTCGCAATGGCGGATTCGAAGTAGCAGGGGACTGGACCAACTGGACCCCTGGGAGTACCCCACGCCCAGCGGTCTACTCCACGGCTGTGGTTCGGTCGGGTTCTCAGTCCATGCGCCTGGGGATCACTGATCAGAGCGACATCGAGAGCTGGTCTTCTGTCTACCAGGAGGTGACTATTCCCGGAGATGCAGCGAGCGCGACTCTGTCGTTTTGGTACTATCCCCTCTGTCAGGATGACGTCGAGGACGACTGGCAAGGGGCGATTATCTACGACAATACCTGGGGGTTTCTGGACTGGGCGCTGCCGCAGATCTGCTCCGACAGCCAGATCTGGACGCATCACACTTTTGACCTGACGCCTTACAAGGGGCAGACGATCAAAGTCTACTTCAATGTCTACAATAATGGGGTGGGCGATCTCAAGACGGCCATGTACCTGGATGATGTGTCTATAAAGATATGCTACCCGATAAGCACTCCAACTCCTACGCCCACACCCACCGCCACCACGAC
>CAZQDO010000456.1:1980-4869 GCA_964592085.1 uncultured Anaerolineae bacterium
GAAATTGTAGACCGAGCGGCCGGCGCCAACTTCAACATCATCCTCTTCCAGGTACGCGGCCAGGCCGATGCCTATTATCATTCCAGCTACGAGCCCTGGGCGGCCAGGCTGACGGGCACCCTGGGTCAGGATCCCGGCTGGGACCCTTTGGCTACCGCAGTGAAGCTGGCCCATGTCGCTGGCCTGGAGCTACACGCCTGGGTCAACGCCTATCCCGCCTGGCGGGGCGAGACTCCCCCGCCCTCCACAACCCCGGAGCAGATTTACAATCTTTT
This sequence comes from uncultured Anaerolineae bacterium, assembly GCA_964592085.1. Classification (GTDB taxonomy): domain Bacteria; phylum Chloroflexota; class Anaerolineae; order VGOG01; family VGOG01; genus CAZQDO01. The sequence goes on from CAZQDO010000456.1 coordinate 2,256, forward strand.
CAACGAGCTATACGACGACGAATGGGTGCAGTGGAACGATCAAGGCCAGCCCATGCAACTGAACACAGACTATCTCTGGGCCAGTCCGGGGCATGAGGCTGTGGCCGAACACATCGTACAGGTCTGCGAGGACATAGTGACTAACTATGATGTGGATGGCCTGCATTTGGATCGGATCCGATACTATCGGCCGGAGTACTCCCACGATCCGGTGAGCAAAGCTCGCTTTGCGGACGCAAAGGCCATCAACCCGGAGCTAACGTGGGAGGATTGGCAGCGCTCACAGGTCACGTCTCTGGTAAGCGACGTATACGACGCCATCTCCTTCAAGCCCGACGTGATGCTGACGGCGGCGGTCTGGCCCATCAATCAGGATCAATGGGACTGGATCACCTGGGATGGCTACTCCGGCTACTACCAGGACTCCCACGGTTGGATGGAAGCAGAAGTGATTGACGGCATCTCTCCCATGCTCTACACCATCACCGTCAAGGATTACCCAGACCGCTTCGACGTCCTGGTCCGCGACTTTGTGTCCCATGCCAACGGGCGCCACGTTTGGCCGGGGATCACGGCCGACTATGCTTCCTTCGATGAAATCTGGTCGAGAATCGAGATAGCTCGTCAAGCTGGCGCAGCGGGGCAAGCTATTTTCTCCTACTCCTACGTCAACCAATGGGATTACTGGGACGAGTTCCGCGATGGCCCGTATGCCGTCCCAGCCGAGGTCCCGTCGGCATCCTGGAAATAAGGTGCAACGCACTTCAGAAGTGCGTTGCACCTAAAAAGCCGCTGACCATCATCAGCGGCTCTCACCATTTACAAGCCATAGCAAAATCTCTCCCGCCACCAGACAACGATAGCCAGTGAAGCCCTGGCAGGCCTGGGGCACATCCACAGGCAAAGTCAGACCGAGCTGAGCTAAGGTCCTGGCCAAGTGACAGAGGGGTAGGCCCATCACGCTGGCGTAGCAGCCCTCAATGCGCTCCACGGGGTTGAAGCTCTGGTGCTGAATGGCGTAGGCTCCCGCCTTGTCCAGGGGATTGCCACTGGCTGCGTAGCGAGCCACCGCCCCATCGGTGTAGGCCCTCATCCAGACCCCGCTCTCTGCCAACTCGGTGCAGACCTGCTCTGACGTTGGATGATAGACCGTCACCCCACTGAAGACGATGTGCTTTCGCCCCCGCAAGCGCCGCAGCATGGCCACAGCCTCGGTTTCGTCGGCTGGCTTGCCCAGCATATTGCCATCCAGGACCACGGTGGTGTCAGCGGCGACGATCACATCCCCAGGGTAGGAGAGAGCCACCGCCCTGGCCTTGGCCAGGCTCAGTCGGCGGACCATCTCCTGGGGACTCTCTCCCTCTTCGATCTCCTCGTCCACGTCGGCTGCCGCAACGATGAAAGGCACGCTCAAGAGAGAGAAGAGCTGCCGCCGTCGCGGCGAGGCCGAGGCCAGAACCAATCTTTCGGGAATCAACTCACCTCCAATTATGTTGAGTGCCAACTGCGATGGGCGAAGGTCTCCGACCGAGCCCCCTTCGCCTCGGTCGGAGACCCTCGGCGATCAAAGAGCGTGCTCACCTATTAGGACTACGGCAAGCGATGCCGTAGTCTCCCGGCCCAGGCCAGCAATTGTTGCAGGAGATACAGGCGGCGGGTTCGGTGCGGCCCTCCCGCCACTGATTGGGCAGGTCAGGCTCCCGGATCAGGGGCCGAGACATGGAGATGAAGTCTGCGCTACCTTCCTCGATGATGCTTTCCATGACCGCCAGCGACCTCATCCCTCCTACCAGGATGATCGGCAGGTCGGTCGCCTCCCGCGCTCGCCTGGCTTGAGACAGGAAATATGCCTCATCCTCCGGCCGCAGGATGTCTTTTCGGCTGCTGGTCCCGCCTATCCCAGAACTGATCTCCACGGCATCAAGGCCCCAATCGGCCAGGTGGCGCACGATCTCGACGCCATCATCCAGGGTCAGGCCACCCCGCGCAGCATCTTGGACACCCAGCTTGATGAGCAGTGGGTAATCGCCCCCCACCTCGTCTCGCACCGCTGCGGCCACTTCTTCCAGGAATCGCAGTCGCCGGGCGATGCTGCCGCCCCACCCATCGCGGCGCCAATTGCTGGCCGGCGAGCAAAACTGGTTGATCAGATAGCCGTGCGCCCCATGCAGTTGGACGCCGTCGAACCCGGCCTCCTTTGCCCGGCCGGCAGCTCTGCCGAAGGCAGCGATCAGCCCTCTGATCTCCGCCTCTGTCAATTCGTGAGGACGCGCTCCCCCTCTGACCCGAGGCACCGGCGAGGGAGCCACCGGTGTCCGCCCGATCACCTTCTCTGAGGTCTGACGCCCAGCGTGGTTGATCTGCATCACCACGCCGCTTCGCTTACCGCCACCCTCCCGGTGCACGACTTCGCTTAGAGCTTGCAGAGAGGGGATAAGATCATCGCGATGGACGCCCATCATCATTGGGTGGGCCTTGCCGCTCTCGTGAACAAAAGCGTGGCCGGTGATGATCAATCCCACGCCGCCTCGGGCCAGGTCGGCGTAGAGATCCATCGTGGCCTGCTCAGGCCGGCCATTCTCGTCACACATCTTTTCCGCGGTGGCGGAACGAA
>CAZQDO010000457.1:0-4819 GCA_964592085.1 uncultured Anaerolineae bacterium
AGGAATGGCCATCATCAGCACCAGTAACACCGGGTGTCGTGAAGTAGTTGGAGACACCGCCTTATTAGTGGAGCCCAGGAATCCACGAGCCCTGCGGGAAGCGTTGGTTCAGCTTGTGAACAATGGTCATCTCAGGAACGAGCTGGGCAAAGCGGCCCGCAAAAGAATCGAGGCCCATTTCACATGGCCAGCCGTTACTAAGCGATTTCTTGACGTTTACGCCGAGTGTGCCTGGGACTCCGAGCGCCAGGGCAAGTGAGGAATCTACTCGACGAGTGCTTTCATGACTTGACCATGTTGGGTCTCTGGGAGTTGGCGTGGGGAGCGAGTTGGAGTCCCCAACTTGTTGGGGTTTGCCGCGCCGCCCCCTCAACAAGTTGAGGACTCCGATACCATGACCCTGCGAAATCCCAAAGAGCCACCATGTTAAGTGCCCATGCGTTTTGGAGAACATTGTGACAACACTACATGCAAGTCGGCGTCCGAAAAGGATATGCATAACAGGCAGTTGGTTCTCCAGCTCCAACGTTGGTGATAATGCCATTCTGTTGGGTATCATGGACTCGTTTGGCAGCGTGACGGACGCGGCTTTCACTGTTTTCAGCGCGGCCCCAGATAGAGTGAGGAGAGTTCACGGCGTTACCTCCTTTGCTCCTAAGCGACAGCCCTTTCAACTTTTTGAGGCGTTAAGACGTGCGGATGCCATGTTGTACACCGGTGGGGCTCCGTTTTACGATGACACGATTCACATGGGCTATTTCGCCACTCTCGCGGCGACGGCGCGTCTCTTTCACGTTCCTATCATTGTCTTTGCGGTCACCGCACGCCCTTTTCAACAGAAGCTCTCTCAAGGACTTGCACGCTTCATTTGTCGCGCTGCCTCCTATGTAGGCGGTCGGGAGAGTTGGGCAGTTGAGAGCTTGTCCTCACTTGCTGGGCCGAAACGCTCCGTCAACTTGCTTCCCGATCCTGCCGCGATGATGAAGCCCATTCCCAGACACGCCGCACAAGAGCTGCTTGCTCAAGAAGGAGTTGATCCGAGCAAGAAGGCTGTGGGTATCTGCCTTCGGGACTTCAGTGCCGGCGAGGCATTTCAGCGACATCACTACAATGAGCGATATGGTCCTTCTGACCTGGAAACCTACGTCCGATTGATTCGCCAGCTCGTCGAAACACTCCTTCGAGATACCGATTACGGCGTCGTGTTCTTTCCAATGCACACCGTTGCCCCGGATGACGACCGTGTCCCGGCACAAGAGGTAGCGGCCAGCCTCGAAAACGGCCCTGGAAGCAAGCGGTTGATCGTTGTAAAACGACAGTATGGTCCCAGGGAGATGAAGGGCTTGCTGGGGCTGATGGAACTGGTCGTTGGGATCCGGTTTCACTCCCTCGTGCTTGGTTCCTCAATGGGGACACCGGTGTTGAGCATCGGGTACGCCCCAAGAAAGTGCGAGGCGTTTATGTCGCTTATTGGGCAGGAGAGGTACTTCGCAGGACTGCGCGAGCTGTCAAGCGATTGGCTGATCAGCCGAGTGTTTGACATCCTGCACAATCGGGGGCAAGTTGTGTCAAGTCTGCGGCAAGCATATTCTCGTCTCAATAGAATCTATGAGGACGAGTTGACTCGTATCATGGCCATCATCTCAGATAACGCCCTCTGAGGACTGGGGAATCATGCCTTCTGCCTTGAGTGTAGACAGCCACGTCATCTCAGTGGTTATCCCGGCTCTGGACCGGAACAGCCTGGCGCACTGCCTGGAGGCGCTTTCCCAGCAGACACGCCCGCCCGACGAAGTGGTGGTCGTCCACGACACGGAACGGCGCGGCCATAGCTGGGCGTGCAACGAGGGAATCGGGCGTGCCCAGGGGGACCTGATCGCGTTCACCGATGACGACTGCGTGCCACCGCCCGAATGGCTGGCGTCGCTGGCGCGAGCCCTGGACGACCACGACGCGGTGGGTGCTGGAGGGACTTTAGCTGAAACCGACCCCTTGCTCCGGGAGATCCGTCTCCGTCGGCGGCGTTCCCGCCCTGAGACGGTTCAGATAGACCCTGGTGGTCTGGTCGGCGTCTCCGGCAACGTGATCTACCGGCGGCGGTGGCTCGAGATGTGCGCCGAGCGGGATGGATACGTCTTCAACGAGACCTTCCCCTCTGCTGGCGAGGACTGGGAATTGGCCTGGCGCCTGCGCCTCTATGGAGCAACCCTCGTCTGGGTACCGATCTCCGTCCCCCACCTTCACCGGGTCACGCCCTGGAGCCACTGCCGGCGTCAGTTTCGGAAAGGGATGGGCATCGCCTGTCTCGCCCGCGCCCATCGGGCCCGCGGCGCCGTCACTGCGGCCCAGCCGAGTCTGCTCTGGGGAGGACCAGAGGGCTACCAGCGGCCGCGGTGGTTGTCTGCGTTTTGGCACAAGGCCATCGGCCCCTTCTGTCTGCGCTCCTTTAGCACGCCGAGGCACTTCTGGTGGTTCTGGCTGGGCGAGAAGTTCAAGGGCGCCGGCTATCTCTGGGGCGAAATGCGTCTCGCGGCTGGTCTTGCTGCAAGCCGCCGGAGCTTCTGCGTATGATGACTCGTCGTACTCTCTCCTGGCTCTTCAGGCTGATCGTCTCGGGCGGGATCATGGTGTACATCCTGCGCACGCTCCCGCTGACAGAGCTTGCGGTGGCCTTCCGAAACGCTCACCTCGGCTACGTCGTGCTCTCCTTCCTGCTGACGCCTCCGAGGATATACATGGCGGCCGTCCAAATGTGGATGCTCACGCGCGCCCAGAAGATATCTCTCTCGGCGCGCCAGCTTCTGGCGATTAACCTCAGTACCGCCTTCTACGGCCTGTTCCTGCCGGGCTACTTGAGTGGTGGCGCGATCCGTTGGTACAAGATCTCCCGGCCAGACAAAAAGTCCGTCGAGGCCCTCGCCGCCATTGGATACAACCGATTGGTGGAACTGGGTAGCGTAGTGTTGCTGGGCCTGGTCTTCTGGGCGGGTGATCCCATGGCACGCACGAACCAGTTCATCGCCCTGGTGTTTATCGGGCTGCTGGTGGCCCTCGCCGTGGCCAGCCTGCTCTTGTTCAGCACCACGGCCTCTTCGTACGTACTGCGGTTCGTGAATCGCCTGCCATTGACTGGCTGGGCCGATACTGCCCGGCGCAAACTGACGGACCTACTCGCCACCAGCGGCAGCTTCGGGGTACTGCCGTATTCCGATAGGGGGTATGTTCTGGGCTTGTCCTGTGTCAGACACCTGGGTGGCGTCATCTCCACCTACCTGTTGGCTCGGTCGCTGTCACTGGACCTATCGGTGATGAACATAGGGTGGGTGCGATCTGCCCTCCAGATCATCTTGATGTTGCCGATCTCTTTGTCCGGCCTCGGCGTGCGCGAGGGCAGTCTCATCCTGATGCTCCAGCCCTACGGCGTTTCTGCCCCTGCCGCCGTCGCACTCTCGCTGCTGATCCTGGGGCGTGGCCTGGTAAGCCCGGCGATTGGGGGCCTCCTTGAGGCTCGGAAACTGCTGGTCGTGGATCGGAGGCAGGAGGACTAAGCCGTATGCGCGTCTGCTTCATCTGCGTCGAAATCTTTGCCTGGGGTAAGTACGGGGGCTTCGGACGCGCTACGCGCACCATAGGACGCGAACTGGCCAAACGCGGCGTAGAGGTTTCTGCAGTGGTGCCCCGACGCCGAGACCAGGCGCCGGTCGAAGACCTGGATGGAATCACGGTCTATGGGTTTCCCCCAAGGAACCCCTGGGGCACCCTTGACCTATTCCAGAAGTGCGACGCGGACGTCTACCACTCGTCGGAGCCGTCTCTTGGGACCTTCCTGGCTCAGCAGGCCATGCCCGACCGCAAGCACATCATCACCGTGCGGGATCCCAGGGACGGCCATGACTGGCGGATGGAGTTCGCCCTGCCGTCGTTGAACCGGTGGCAGGTAGTGATGAACTACCTCTACGAGAGCAACCTCCTGGTGTCCCGCGCCGTGCGGCAGGCGGACGCCGTCTACAGCGCAGCGAAGTGTCTCATCCCGAAGATCCGCCGCATGTACCACCTGAGGAGCGATCCGAAGTTCCTGCCGACCCCCGTGGCCATCCCGGATGAAGGGCAAAAGGCTGCAACGCCGACCGTCTGTTTTCTGGCGAGGCTCGACCGACGGAAGCGGCCGGAGCTCTTCCTGGACCTGGTGCCGAAGTTCCCGGAGGTCAGCTTCATCGTGATGGGTGATTCGCGAGACCCACGCTACGACCGGTTCCTGCGGGACACCTACGATCACCTGCCCAATCTGGAGATGATGGGATTCATCAACCAGTTCAGCTCCAACCGTCACAGCGAGATCCTGGGCAAGAGCTGGGTGCTAGTCAACACCTCGACCCGGGAGGGCCTGCCCAACGCTTTCCTGGAGGCCTCTGCGCATCGTTGCGCCATTCTCAGCCAGGTTGATCCGGACGGGTTTGCCTCCGAGTTCGGGTATCACGTCTGTGACGGGGATTTCGGAAAAGGGCTTGAGGCTCTCCTGCGGGATGAGGTCTGGCGTGTGCGTGGGGAACGCGGCTACGCATACGTGCGAGAGACCTTCGAAATGAGCAGGGCCATAGATCTGCATCTGAAAGCCTATGCGGAGGCCCTGGGCTTGGACCACCAAGGGTCTGCCATGATGCGTCTATGAGAACCAAGCAGTTATGGAGTGTGAGATGAGCGACCGACTGCATCGGGTGCTGTGGATCATTGACTACTTCCCCCGGCCCCACGATACGGTGAGCGGCGTTTGGGCCCTCGAGACGGTGCGCGCGATCCAGGCGCGCGGGGTGGAGATCGT
>CAZQDO010000458.1:0-4785 GCA_964592085.1 uncultured Anaerolineae bacterium
TCGGTGACCGAGTGCCTGGTATCGCGCACCACCGGGGAGTACCTGCACGTCAACTGCACGGCGCTGCGCGAGACCACCACGCCGCTGGGCCGAAGCGAACAGCAGGTCGAAGACGAAATCTTCGTGGACGGCACCCTGCCTACCGCGAACATCACCTCGCTGGCCAACGACCAGCACATCAACGAAACCGGTACGTTGCCCATCGGCGGTGAGGCGCGGGACAACACCTACGTGACCAAGGTGGAGGTCAGGGTGGACAGTGGCGCGTGGCAGGAAGCCGATGGCGCGGAGACCTGGACCTGGGATTGGGACACCAGTACTGTAGGGGAAGGATGGCATACCCTGAGCCTCCAGGCCAACGATCCCGGCGACAACGTGAGCAACCCTTCCAGCATCAATGTCCTCATTGATCGCGCCCCGCCGCAGCTCACCGTGACCGAGGTGCGAGGCAAGGCATGGGACGACAGTCAAGGACGTTGGTGGGTCTGGGTCAAAGGTACGGCAGAAAACATGACCGATGGATCCCTGTACGTGCTGCTGCAGGGCCAACACGGCGGCGGTGGCTGGCAGAGCCTCGGCTTTTCTGCCGGGGACGGTTCACCCAGCCAGTGGAGTCTAGACTACCAACTGCCCGCCTTTGATGATGAAGGGAATGCGCTGCCCAATCCCACCGGCGTGTACACCCTCTACATGCGCGCTGAGGACGACACGGGCAACTACTCACCAGAAGCCTTCTACGGTGTGTTCGAGGTGGACAACACCCCACCAGTAGCCGACCTGCAATATATGGGGCCCCACACCGATGTCATCGCCTGCGACGACGTGACCTTGACCGGCGCCATCACTGAGCCAGGGCCAATCGAAAGCGGCATCGGTATCCTATACGTGAACTTCGAGCCGGTCGCCGAGCTCTGGAAGCCCTGGTACTATGGCCACACGGGACGTGCCACGCTGGCTGAATCTGGCTGGGGCATCACTACGACAACCTGGACCTACGAAATGCCGGAAATGGACGGCTTCTACGAGCTCAGGTTAGAGAGCCACGACGTGCAGCCTGGACCCTATCGCAGTGGCAAGACGGCCTGGAATGGAATGGTAGACACGGCCGCTCCGCGCCTCAAGCCCAGCCGCAGGTTCCTGGGTCTACCGTTCGGCCCAACCGAGGTGACCTGTTACGTGGAGGACCTGAACCTGGTCGACAGCTCCTTCATCGGATGCCCCTGCCCCGAGGACACCTGGGAGCGCACCTACTTCCACGAGATTTCGCCCTGGTATAGCGAGGTCACTACCGACACCAACCGGCTGGTTCGGATCACGGCCACCTGCGAGGTCAACGGTCCTCTTCCGATTGTATCTCACTACGCCTGCGACGCCTACGACCATTGCGCCACGGCGATCTATCCATACGAGGGACCGATACCGCCCACCCCAACGCCGTGGCCACCGCCAGAATGGGGTCCGACGCCCACCCCGACGGCGGAGCCAACAGCGACGCCCACACCGCCCCCGACCCCGACGCCGCCACCACCCCTGCCGCTGGACTCGGCCGTGATCACACCCGCCAATGGCACGGTGTTCTCGACGACGACAGCCTTCGGCGTAGAAGGCCAGGCCCTTGCGGAGGACTACCTGCAAACGCTCACCGTCACCGTCAACAGCACACCGTTCCACGACACCGACTGGCCCGAGCCCCCCGACCCCGCGGCAGTCACCGAGACGACGTGGATTACGTCCTACACACCATTGGCCCAAGGCTACTACACCCTCAATTCCTGGGTGTCCAACTGGACAAGCCAGGTGCAGACCACGACGCACCCCATCACGGTCACGGTGGACCTGCAACCCCCGTCCCCGCCCACCTTCGACACCACGGTCATCACCACGGCCCAGCGTGCTGCTCAGGGAACGGCCATCCTCTCCGGTGGCGCTGCGGACAACTTCGGCGTAGCGCAGGTGGACGTGAATCCCGACAGCGGTGGCTGGGGCGCCGCCACGCTGACCGGCGACACCACCAACCCTGCCTGGCGCTACACCTGGCCCATCAGCGACACCAACCCCGACGGTGTGACTTACGATGTCATCGCCCGCGCCACGGACTTCGGTGGCTACACCAACGCAACTTCCTCACCGATCCTTTTCGACATGCAGCCGCCCGAGGCCGTCACCATCACGCTGGCCTACCGCGACACGTTCGCCGTGGAACACGCTGTCGAGGCCCGGCAGACCATCACTGATGGCAACCTGCTGATCATTGAGTGGACACCCAGCAGCGACGGCAGCGGTGTGGCCGGGTACTGGGTCGGCTGGACCAACAGCCCGACCAACACGGAAGGGACCACCTATTACGACGCTGGCGATCCCTTCCTCAGCTACCGCCACGAGCAGGTCATCAGCGACGATGGACAGGAACTGTATGCCTACATCGCCTCCGTAGACAACTATGGCAACCGGCAGGAGCAAATGGAGGGGCCGGTCTACGTGGACGCCCCCCTCACGCCAGACCTCCTCCGCACCCAGTTGCCGTCCGACCTCCTCTACCACGCCTGGATGGACAGCGGCTGCACGCAAATGGGCCTGGACCGCCGCGTGGTCGAGCGTGCCCCGACCGGCGCATCCCTCTCCGAAAATCAGGAGTTCTACACCACCTGGGGCGCTGATGCCCTGCGCCTGGCCTGGGTCGGTGCCAACTGGGACATCGAAGGCGACCTGTTCATCTACCTGGACACCAGGCCGGGCGGTGCAACGCAGCTTTTCAATCCCTACGGCGGCCCCGCGCCTGGCATCTACCTGCCGGGTAACCTGCCCGGGGTGGATACATCGGAATGGGCACTGTTTGAACAGATACGCCAAAGCCAGACCGTCGCCGCGCTCAAGAGCATGGCCATGCTGCCCGACTACCTGGTGTGGGTGGTGGATAGCGAGGCAGCCGCCCTGTGGGAATGGAACGACGGCACCGAGGGGTGGGATCTGAGCCTCTGGCTTGCGTCCGACCAGTACCAGTGGAACAACGGCATCACCGATTTGTACCTGCCCTTCAATCTGCTGGGCATTTCCAATCCGGCGACCAATTCTTTGGCCCTGCTGGCAGCGGCGAGCGAGGAAGACGTCCTGCGCCTGTGGTCGGCCATGCCGGACCGTAACTTGCTCAACAGCGCGCTGGCGGTCAATCCGCTGGCCGCGGTGCAAGCGGCAACCGAGCGCGACTTCGTGCTCCCGAATTTCTACTACTGGCCCAGCCTGGGACCCTACCTCTGCCCGTACACCCAGGCCTTCCAGGACCTACCCATTGGCCAGGGCTTCGTGGATAGCGATCTGCGCGTGGAGCTCACCGTGGAGCCGGTGGGTACCACCTACGCCCTGTTCGGCGACGCCCTCTTCTGGCTGTGGGAGACCCTCTTCCAGGGATCCGGCCCCAAGAGCCAGCAGTTCACCTTCCTGGACAACAACCACCCGCCGGTGGGCCAGGGCGACTTCATCAACTACACGTTGCGCATCTCCAACCGGGGCACCAGCGAGGCCCAGAACGTCCAGGCATTCGTCCTGGCCTACTCCGCCCTGAGCCTGCCGGCCGGCAACCGCGTCGACCCGGCCTTCATGGAGTACCAACAATTTAATGTAGGTTCCATCGCCCCCGGCGATACCGTCATGGTGCCTTTCTACGGCGTTGTGGAGGTGGAGAACAACTGGCGCTACAACAAGTGTGTCACCCCCTTCCCTCTTGGCCTTGGCCTCCCGTCGGAGATTTGCCGCGAGCTTTTGCAGTGGGCGATACTGGACGGGGTGGTGTTCGATGCCCGCAACCCCTTCAGGGGGGATACCGGCATCCCGACAGCACCGCCACTGGAGTGGGTCTGGGCCGACCACACCGTGGACATTGACCCGCCGCAGTCCGTTGGCATTGAGGCCCCGAAGCTGGTGGTCGGGCCAGGCGCCAACACCGTGCGCGGCTACGTCTCCGATCCCTCCGGCGTGCCGCTGGTGGAAGTGGAGGTGCGCGACCCGCTGGACGGCGTCACCGTGCTCAACTGCCCCGACGCCACGCCTCACGATGGACAGTGGACGTGCGAATGGAACGTGGTCGGGAGCGACGGCGACGAGTTCGACCTTCGAGCCAGGGCCACCGACAGCTACGGCCACGTCAGCGATTGGACGATACCGTGGCACGTCGTGGTGGTGGACGCCACCCCGCCAACGATCACCCTGGATGACGAAGCGCGAGCCGCCGTGGACGGGCAGATCATTGGCCCGGACGGCGCACTGCTTACCGGCCTGATCAGCGACACCCACAGCAGCGTCGCGGCGCAGGTCTGCCGTGAGGTAGATGGCGAAACCGTCTGCGAGTCGGCCACCACCCTGGTCAGCACTCAGGCTCCCACCGACACGGCCCACCTCTACGACGACGTGCCCACTGCGCCCATCGCCATTACCGGCACCATCACCGAAGGTATCACCACCTCGATCTACTGCGGCGGGGGTGAGATCACCCGAACCTTCACCGTGGCCGACGCCTTCATCATCGGCGACGTGGACCTGGGCTTCAACGCCACCCATCCCGCTCGTGAGGAGATCGTGGCAGAACTGGTCTCTCCGGCGGGAACGCGCGTCCAGGTGATCGCTCCCAGTGGCACGACCTACGGCTTCGCCAACTACGACGTGTGGCTCGACGACGCCGCCAGCGGGCCGCTGCACGCGCCCATCCAAGACGATCCCTCAGAGCCATACTTCGACCGGCCCGCACAGCCCTTCTCGAAGTTGAGCACCTTCATCGGGGAGGCATCTCAGGGC
>CAZQDO010000459.1:0-2163 GCA_964592085.1 uncultured Anaerolineae bacterium
ATGTTTAAAACTATGTATCGCGATATTCAGGCTGCGTTTGAGCGCGATCCGGCGGCGCGCAGCACACTGGAGATACTGCTTTGCTATTCCGGTTTGCACGCCGTGTGGGGGCATCGGCTGGCGCACTGGCTGTGGACGCATGGTGCCAGGTTATTAGCACGTTGGACTTCACAGCTCGTGCGCTGGCTCACCGGGATCGAGATTCACCCGGGTGCCAAGATTGGCGCTGGTTTTTTTATTGACCACGGCATGGGCATCGTCATCGGCGAGACGACTGAAATCGGAGCAGATGTTACGCTATATCAAGGCGTGACCCTGGGCGGCACCAGCCTGGAGAAAATCAAGCGCCATCCAACGTTAGGCGACGGTGTGGTGGTTGGCGCGGGAGCCAAGATTCTGGGAGCGATCACGATTGGTGAATGCAGCCGCATCGGGGCGAATGCGGTCGTTGTCAAGCCGGTACCCCCCAATTCGGTGGTGGTAGGCGTGCCGGGTGAGATCGTCGTGCGCGATCAGCGGCGTCAGGTAAAGACGACGCCTGACTTGGAACACGGTGTCCTGCCTGAGGTGATCCACGAGTCGCTGATTTCACTGATGGCACGTGTCGAAGAGCTGGAGCAACGTGTTGACGGCTCCCACGAACCCCTTCCAGCGCTCCACGAGCCTGATGATGGCGTCTGGCGAGGAGAGGATTTTTCAATCTAGGTTACAGCTCAGCAAGTACATCCTTCGCTGCTTGTCCAAGCATCAGCATGTCTCCGCCCACCGCGATCAGTGTGAAGCCCTTCTCGATGTAGGGTTTCACCGCTTTAGGGGACGCGCCAAAGATGCCAAGCCGTACTCCGGCGGCACGGCACGCCTGGGTCACATGGTCGATAGCACCGGTCACTTCAGGGTGATCGACCTGCCCCAGCCTTCCAAGGCTGGCCGAGAGGTCGTAGGGACCGATTAAGACGCCGTCGATTCCAGGCACGCTGACAATCGCCTCGATATTTTCGACCGCATCCACGTGCTCCACTTGCACGATGACGGCTATGCTTTCGTTGGCGGTGTCGACGTATTCCTGGAATCTGAGCCCATATCCGTGGGCTCGTCCAATGCCAACACCTCGTGCTCCCTGTGGAGAGTATTTTGAAAAGCGAACAACGGCCTGGGCCTGCCCGGCGGAGTTGATTTGCGGCGCGATGATCCCGGCAGCCCCGATGTCAAGCGCTTTCTTGATAGGAACCTGTTCGCCGGAGGCCAGCCGCACAAGACACGGCGTATCCGGTCCTGCGCCCTGAAGCAGAGCCTGCATGTCCCGCGCTTCGAGCGGGCTATGCTCAGCATCGACGAAGAGCCAGTCAAAACCGGCGACTGACAGAACCTCGGCCACTTCGGGGCAACTGAGGGTCAACACCGTCCCAATCAAGAGTTCCCCATTCACCAATCTGGTTCTGAATTGATGCGTCATGATCCTCCTTTTGTCCCCTCCTGGCACGTCTCCCGTGCCGTCTACTCTCTATGGGCCTTTTTCACCCGCCGGTAGTAGCGCCTTGACTTGACCCGGCTGCCACACATAGCCATGCTGCACCAGCGGCGGCTGCGGTTCTTGCTGGTATCCACGAACAGCCAGTCACAGCCCTGGCGAGCACACTGACGCACCCGCCCCAAATCCTCGGAGGTCAGGGTATCCGCCGCCGATCGGGCGATCGGCCACAGCATGCGGTCCAGATCTTCGCCGTCTGGCATCCAGCCCCATTCGAATCTATCCCTCGCGGGCACGACCTCCACGTGGGAGAGAGCCTCGCGCAGCGCAGCGTTCAAGGCAGCCAGATCACCACCCTCAGGCTCCTGGCCAGCGGCCACCGTCGAAAAAATCCGGTAGATCGTCTCACGCATGTCGATGGCCCGCTCCAGTGCAGCCGCCGCCAACTCAGCGCTGCCCGTCGCCCGGTGGAGCAGCGCCCCTGCCTCATCACCTGTGAGCACCCCCGCACGCCGGCTCCAGGTCACCAGCTCAACGTAGTTGGTGAGGTATTCGCGCCCACCCTCCAGCCGCGTGCTCACCGTGTTGGCAAAATCCAGGCACAGCCGCCCGCCGATCAGTTCCAGGTTGCTGGCCGATCTCTCTTTATCAGCCATCGCGTCTCGATCTCGGCCTTGTTCAATCAAGTGCAACAC
>CAZQDO010000459.1:2263-4753 GCA_964592085.1 uncultured Anaerolineae bacterium
TTACCAGTAATATGATTATAGCAGGTAATACCATCGTTGTCTAGCGCTTTATCCAGCCGGAGCCAATGGAAGAGGCATTCGGAAACACGTCAGGTCTTGCCTCGTATGAAGGAAGGAGCCCAAGAGAGACAATGACGTCCCGACCTTCGAAAGCAGCCGGCCTGTTGGCCCTTGTAACCGTGGCTCTACTCCTGATGAGCGTCGGTTGCACCTCTCCTCAAAGCACCACCCCACCCAGCACGCCCGAGATATCCGAGGCCGACGCCACCCCGACCGGCGTCTGGTTTGGACTTTTCCAAAAAACCCCTTACCCCTATCACACCCCGCTGCCGCCACCCACACCCACCATCCTGGACGGCACCTACACCAAGTTCGAGCTCAAGGAAGGCACACCCGTTCCCTGCAAACGCTGTCCAGATTATGCCCCGGAGGGCGGCACCTGGAAGCTGAGCCTGGATAAGGGGGTGTTTCGCATCTTCCACGAGGTCACCGGCTGGCGGAGCCTCGGGTCTTACACCGTATCCGGCGACCAACTGGTGTTGGTCAACGACCCATACTGCCCCGACGTCGTCGGCACCTACCAGTGGAAGGTCGAAGAGGGAGAATTGGTACTGAAGGAAATAGAAGACAAGTGCTCCATCGGGCTGAGGGCCATGAACTTGACCAATCTCCCCTGGCTCTCTTGCCATCCCCCCTCAACCGAAGCCGCCGTCACCGACCACTGGCCCAAGCCGCCCGGCTGTGACTGACGACAACAAAAGGCCTATTCCTGTGCAAGCCCAAGCTCCACCCAAACTGGAAAATGGTCGCTGGCGCTTACCGTGTCGACCTTTCCGCCCCTCAGCACCGTCAGGTTACGCGTAAAGATGTGATCGAGGGCGACTGGCTGCAAACCAAGAACGCTGATAGTTGGTCCGAGACCGGCTGTCGCCCGCATCAGATCAATCTCGGCGAACTGGCCCACCATGCGCTTGATGCTACGGTTGGAGACTGTGTTGAAATCCCCGCCAACGACGACGTGACCGGTTCCGTTCCGTATGTCGTCGACGATGGCAGCCACTTGTGCTTTTCTGTGTGAAGACGGGAGTGTATATGTCTCGGTATGAACAGAATAAGCCGATATCTGCACATCACCCAGGGTAACTGTCGCCCGCACGGCAATACGCAGTTGCTGATTAAACAGGCCCCGGTAGGGAAGTAGGATCTTACCGGGATCTGAAAGAGACCACTTGGTCAGGATCGCGTTTCCAAAGTTACGTTTGGTCCAGTGGAAAACCGAGGCCGGATAGTAGACGTAGTTGTGGCGCAGCGCCTGGGCCACTCGCTGTGTGCCAGCCTCATCCATCTCCTGAAGCAGCAAGATGTCGGGATCGCGCAGAACCTCAAACGTGTTGAGCTCCTCAATGGCTTGATCGACTTCTACCCCCTGGTTGATATTGTAAGTGACGACCTTGACCGTGCCCTGAAATTCCGGTTCGTCCTCAGCAAACCCCCCCTCGTGCTTGGGGCCCAGCGGGTCATCGTAATTCATCGCCATTAATCACTCCTCGTACGTTGGTGCCATCCTCGACCAAATTAGTCCATATTCTAGCATAGGATGCCCAATCTACCAATCTTGTGACCAAAACCTAGACATTCGTACAGGTAACAAACTATACAAATGCCTGATGCGCAAATCGCGCACGTTTGATACAATAGATACCGGATCAGTGTACGGCAACCTATACATATGTGACGCTCAACCACTGTGAATAGATCCATAAACTAATTCAATCGATTGGAGGTATCCCAATGAGCGACGTACCGGTACAACTAGTTGTAGCTGCATTCCAGGACGAGAAAGCAGCCGACGAGGCGGTGAAAGAACTGAAGACCCTCAAGCGGGAGAAGTTGATCGGCATCCAGAACGCGGCCGTCATCCGCAAGGACGAGAAAGGCAAAGTTCACATCAGAGAAACGGCCGACATGGGTGGTGGTAAGGGCGCTGCGCTGGGTGGCGTGACCGGGGCAGCCATCGGCCTGATCGCCGGCCCGGCACTGGTGGTGCCGGCGGCCGTGGGCGCCCTGGTAGGTGGCCTGACGGCCAAGCTCAAAGATTCGGGCTTCTCGGATGAGCGCCTGGAGACGCTGGGCGAGGGACTCACACCCGGCTCTTCGGCCATCGTGGCCATCATCGAGCATAAATGGGTAGATCAGGTTCAGAAAGAATTGGAGAAGGCGGGCGCCGACCTGGTGACTGCCCAACTGCAAGCGGACATCGCCACCCAGCTCGAGGAGGGTCACGAAGTGGCCTACACGGCCCTGGTCACCCAGGAGGGCTATGCTGTCGGGCGCGTGGCCGGTGGTGAGAACGAGGTCGAAGGCGGCACGGTCGTCGTTACCGACGAGGCCGTGGTCGGCGAGCGGTTCGTGGCCACGGAAGAAGGCTTCGCCGTGGAACGCATGACGGCCACCGACGACGCTGCCGTCGTCGAAGAGGCAGTCGTCACT
>CAZQDO010000460.1:0-4733 GCA_964592085.1 uncultured Anaerolineae bacterium
CGCAGGCCAAGGATGCGGAACCAAAGCAACGTTTATGTTAAGCCGAAAATAAGTTTGAGGAAGTTATTTAATTCTCAATCCTTAGATGGTAAATATCGACCGCAGGAGAAACGCGGCGTTTTTCGGAGCCTCACCTACACAGCGTACTGCATCACCTCTACCACAACCCTGGCCGGGATGGCATCAACAGCTTCTATATTCAAGGGAAAGCAATACACCCTGAAATTCTCTTGGGGTATCACAGATAGGTTGCTAAGGTTCTCTATGACGAAGATGTCGTTCTTTAACAGCAACCTGTCGTATTCTCCGTGCTTGCGGTCCCGGCCCAGTCCCAGCGCATCAATCCCAACCGCGTTGACCTTTTTTGAAATGAGCCACTGTATAAGGTCTGAGGCGAGTTCAGGATGCCGATAGTATGCGTCGGTATCAACAAACTTGCTCCAGTCCGTCCTGAAGAAAACGAAGTCTCCGTTGTGTATCTCGACCTGGTTTTCGACATCACGCAACCCGATTTCACTTCCTGACACGTTGGTGGCATCAATCAGTTTGCCGGCTCCTATCATCCGTTCCAGATCGATACCTTTGTCTCTGAACACCAGGTCTACGTGAGTTGCCGTGTGAGCGGATAAAGACAGCATGATGGATTCATATTCCCCCTCAGATTCATGGTGGAAGGTGCGCACGGCAATCTCAACCGGAGGCGTTCCCAGTCGGAAAACAGACCCCGGTTTAATGGGCATTGAAACATCGATGAGCATTCGCTGATCTCCTCTCAATTGCTTTTTGCAACGTTTATCGGCGGGATGGTTCACTATTCAGAAGTCCCTGAAACTGGGTAACAATTGCAGACGAAGGACGAAAGACGAAGGACCAATTACTGGCTCAGGTCTCTTCGTCGCTCGTCATTCGTCATTCGTCCAGTTGAGAAAGTGTTACCCTATTTCTGAACCATCCTTTTATTTAATTCTCAATCCTCAGTCCAGCGTTGGATCTTAGCAATCGCCTGGGCGATGTCGTCCATGTCCACCTCATCGCCCAGCAGCATGTTCTGGGTGAGCCAGACCGCCTCTTCCTTGCACAAACGCTCGGCGACGGGGCAGTCGCGCGGGGGCGGGACGTCGTCCAGGAAGCCACGCAGACGATCCAGGCCGCCCAGCAGCGGTGGGGTCTGGTTGATGGGTAGGTGATAGCCGGGGCTGCACGGCACCCCCTCCCCTGCCAAAGCCTCGATGAACTTGGCGCGGGGCAACCCACCAAAGGCGTAGCTCTCGTAGCGGAAGATGAACAAGTGCCAGGCATGACGAGTGACACGCGGGTCCACTTTGAGGGGGTGAATTCCAGGGATGTCCGCCAGCCGCCGGGAGAGATAGACTGCATTGCGCTGGCGGCGCTCGGCCAGTTCATCGGCCCGCTCCAGTTGGGCCAGCAGAATCGCGCCCTGCCATTCGGTCAGGCGCGAGTTCCAGCCCTCGCGCGCGTATTCGTACCACAGTCCGTCCCGGGTGCGCCCCACGTTGGCTATGGACCAGATCACATCCTCCAGTTCGTCGTCGTTGGTCAGAATGATACCCCCTTCCCCGGCGTTGACGTTCTTGCTGGACTGGAAGCTAAAGGCGCCCAGGTCACCCAGCGCACCCAGCCGCCGGCCGCGCCACTCAGCCCCCCAGCCCTGGCAGGCGTCCTCGACCACGCGCAGCCCATGCTTTTGGGCAATGGACAGGACCGCATCCATATCGGCCGCCTGCCCGGCAAAATGGACGGGCAGGATGGCCTTGGTCTTGGAGGTGACCGCGGCTTCGATCAAATCGGGGTCCAGGTTAAAGGTGTCTTCCGTTATGTCAACTAATATGGGGATAGCGTTGACGGTCAGCACGGCGTTGGTGGTGGCGATAAAGGTGTAGGGCGTGGTGATGACCTCATCCCCCGCGCCGATGCCAACAGCCCTCAGGCCAATCTCCAACGCGGCGGTGCCACTCATGACGCAAATGCCGTGCTTTGCGCCCTGGTACGCGGCGAAGGCTCGCTCAAAGGTGTGGACTTTGTCGCCGTCCAACATGCCCCAATGCCCGGAGTGGAGGACTTCCAGGAGTTGCTTTTCCTCGCGCTCGCCCCAGATCGGCCAGGTGGGGAACGGCTCCCGCCGCACCGGGGTCCCGCCTTCGATTGCCAGTTTGTCTGCCATGATTTGCTCCTTTTCAATATAGTATTGAGAAGATACCTCGCGCCGACGTCCCAGCCGCAACCTAAAATAGCGCGGCACGTGCTGGCAGTAGCGCGTATAATCATCACCGAAGGCCTGGCACAGATGCTCCTCTTCCGTCAGTACCATGATATGTGCGATAGCTGCATACAGGAGCACCCAGCCCAGAGCATACCAGGAGGGCCACAGCAACGCAAACCCGACCCCATAAAACCCACAGGCGACGATCTGTGGATTGCGGCTGAGGGCATACAAGCCGGTCTGTCTTAGCACGGTTCCGTCCTGGCCGAAGGTGCGAGCCAGCCCGAGCCAGGCTATGGCGCCGAACATGATGGCCAACCCGCCCCACAGGAATATGCACCCGATGCCCCGGAGGACGGGGCCGACGTGCACTGCTGGCCAGTCGGACGGGCCACAGATATACGGGAAGCCGCCCCACAGGAAGAAGACCAACGTCCCGAGGGTGATAGCCAGCGGCGTGAGCCGTCCCCGGCGTAGGTAGTCGCGCCGGAAAAGGATATGTAAGACCACATAGGCAGCCAGGAGGAGCAGGAAGGCTGAGAACAGGTACAGGGTGAGTGTCTTCATGGTTCTAATCTCGCCACGAATTACACGAATTTCACCAAGAATCTTTCGGCTAATTTCGTGTCATGGGAACGCCATAGGCCGGGATGGCTTGCTATTTATGGGTCGATATGAACTCAGTAAGGCGGCTCCGCCGGTCCGGTATAACCACACATCCCCACTCTGGGCGAATTGACGAGCGGGACAGGTCCACCGTAGTCCTCGTGGGGATGGCTCTTGACATGCCGATCACATAGAGTGCCCGGTTCATCGAGCTCGTACATACACTCAAAACATAACCACGAGGCAGGCTGATCACACTCCATGCAGGGTAGCTGGGGCTGGTCGTTGCGCGCCATCAGAAAAATGGGATGGGACGTGAGCGGCTTACCCTGGCGCACGTCAACCACCTTGATCAACGTCTCGGACGAGGTCCCAAAATCGTAGATGTGCGTCAGTACAAGCCCTGGCACAAACACCCGATCGGCCCGTCTTGTCATAGGGATTTCGTCGCCGGCCCACCCCCCGATGGAAAACCGGCTCAGGTGCCCGCAGCACTCCAGCCAGATGGCCCGCAAGTAACGATCCAGGTCCTCCAGGGTGGCCGAACCGCGCATCTCCAGGTGCAGCCAGAAGTCACCCCACCAGGCATCCTGGGCCTGCAAGTGGTGGAGAGTCCCCTCCTGGCCAGGCCCTTGTCCGGCGGCACTCATCGCCTCCTGACGCTGCGGACAGGTCTTCAAGTGCCTGGTCAGGCCACCTTTGGTCATTTCGCGTCCGCAAAAGGCGCACTTTCCTCGTGACTGTTTTCTGCGTGCCATATTCATACCTCCTCGACGTTCATAAGCTTACTCCGTTACCGGCTTGGCCCAGCGGGTGCGGGCCAGCCGGCGAAAGCCCTGTCGCTCATACAGTCGCTCCGCCCGGCGGTGCGCCTCTTTCACTTCCAGGTCAATCGCCTTGCAGCCCAGCGCCCGGGCTTCATCGATCACCCGTGCCAACAAAGCCCGGCCAATCCCTCGCCCGCGGCGTTCGGGGACAACGTACAGCTCGTCCAACCAGACTGATTTGCCACCGTGCTCCAGGGTCCAGGCGAATGAGAGCGCGGCCAGGCCAACGACCTCACCCCCATCCCGGGCCACCAGAAACAAGCCGAGGCCTTCGTTCCGCAAGATCTCGGCGATGGCGTGTCTCAGCACTTCGGGGGAGGTGTCGATGTCGTGCTCGTCGAACTGGCCGGCAAGCAGGCGATGAATCGAGTCGACATCGGCAGGAGTCGCTCTTTCTATTTGCATGCGCTCTTAACTCTAGGTCAACATATGGTCCGTGAAATAGCGTTGCCAGGGGCCGCAAGCATGGATGAAGGGTTGCATCAGGGCACGCTCAGCCTGAACGGTGTGGTTTAGATCGTGAGCAGCCCATTCGTGCACCATCTCGCCCAGGGTGACCGTGCCAAGTTCCTGATGTCGCGCTTTTCGGTCCAGGTCGTCGTCCGTTATCCCGCCCAGAGCACCCAGGCTTTGGGTGCGCAGGCGGGAGAACTCACCGGCCAAGTCTTGTGCGGAGGTGGGCGAGGTAAGTTGTGAGCCTTCGCGGTCCGGATCAAAGGCGGGAAAGCTCTCGCGACCTTCCACAAACGCTTGAAGTCGAAACTGGAACACTCGCTCCACGTCGATCATGTGCCCCAGGCACTCGAGGGCCGACCACTCTCCGGGCGCTGGCGGCTGGGAGAGCAACTCCGGCGGAAGCGTTTGGGTCAGGTTCTCCCAACGGGCCGGCGTGGTCGAGAGCACGGCCTGTACCCAGTGTAGGATATCACTCATGGACATACTCCTCTCATTGCATTAAAGTAACCTCGTAAAACGTAAAACGTGATGCGTAAGCGAGTCATAGCCTTTATTGGCGGGTAGTTCCAGGCCGTCATAACCAAGCTCACCCAAGCGGAAGACGACCTTCTCAAAAGGGATGG
>CAZQDO010000461.1:0-4727 GCA_964592085.1 uncultured Anaerolineae bacterium
GGGGAACCTCATAGCTTTCCTACCCGCCGAGGGATTACTGGTCGTTGACGACCTGGCCGAGCTGGAAGCAGCTATGGCCGATCTGGAGGCCAGCGCCCTGGAGCTTCAGAAGAACCTGCTCGACGCGGGGGAGCTGCCCGGCGGGCTCCCCATCCCCTACTTCACCTGGGACGAGCTACAGGAGACGCTGCTGGACAGGCATCCCCTGGTGCTGGGATACGATGACGATGACGGTGAGAAACAACCCCTGAGCCGGCGCTTTACTTCAGGCCCCCGCTACGGCGGGCGGCTCAAGCAGGTGCTGGACGATTGGTACAGGATGCTCCGCGAAGGCCAGCGGATCGTGGTAGTAAGCCGCCAGGCCCAACGCCTGGCCGCGCTGTGGGGGGAGCGGGAAGCTTACGTCACCCCCGTGGAAGGGATCGCCGAGCTGCCCCCCTTGCGCAGCCTGACCATCGTGCAGGGCACCCTGGCCGAAGGATGGGTCCTGGCGCCAGCAACGTGCTGCCTGATGACGGATGCGGAGATCTTCGGCTGGTCCAGGCCCCTGCCTCGCCGCGTGCGCCGACCGAGGGCGGTCACTCCGGAGGCTTTCTTCGCCGACATGGCGCCCGACGATTACGTGGTGCACATTGAGCACGGCATCGGCATCTTTCGCGGCCTGATTGAGCTGACCCTCGACGGGGTGAAGCGCGAGTATCTGGAGGTCGAATACGACGGCGGCGATACGCTGTACGTGCCCATTCACCAGGCGGACCGCCTCAGCCGCTACGTGGGCGCAACCGATCGCCTTCCCGCCCTCCATCGCCTGGGCGCGGCCGATTGGGCGCGGGTCAAGGCCCGGGCCAAGCAGGCCGTGGAGGACATCGCCCGAGATCTCCTGGAGCTCTATGCAGCGCGGGAGGTGGTACCGGGCCACGCCTTTCCCGCCGACACACCCTGGCAAGCCGAGTTGGAGGCATCTTTCCCCTACATTGAGACCGAGGATCAACTGCGGGCCGTCGAAGAGATCAAGGCCGACATGGAAAAGTCAAAGCCCATGGACCGCCTCATCTGCGGCGACGTGGGCTACGGCAAGACCGAGGTCGCTCTGCGGGCAGCTTTCAAGGCGGTGATGGGCCACAAGCAAGTCGCCGTCCTGGTGCCCACCACCGTACTGGCCCAGCAGCACTACACCACCTTTCAGGAGCGGCTCAAGCCCTTCCCTGTCGAAGTAGAGATGCTCTCCCGCTTCAGATCGCGGCGAGAGCAGGGGAAGATCCTGAGCAAGCTACAGGCGGGGACGATGGACATCGTCATCGGCACCCACCGGCTGATCCAAAAGGACGTGGCTTTCAAGGATCTGGGGCTCCTCATCATAGACGAGGAACAGCGCTTCGGCGTGACCCACAAGGAGAGGCTCAAGCAGATGCGCAAGGAGGTGGACGTCCTCACCCTCACTGCCACCCCCATACCCCGTACCCTCTACATGTCGCTGACGGGGGTGCGGGACATGAGCACCATTGATACCCCACCCGAAGAGCGGCTTCCCGTCAAGACCCACGTCGGCGAGTATGACGAGACCCTCATCCGCAAGGCCATCCTGCGGGAACTGGACCGGGGCGGGCAGGTCTATTTCGTACACAACCGCGTACGGAGCATCCGGCCCATCGTCCAACGCCTGGAGCGCATCGTGCCCGAGGCCACTCTAGCCATCGCCCACGGCCAGATGCCCGAAAAGCAACTGGAGCAGGTGATGCTGGATTTCGCAGCGGGTAAGATAGACGTCCTGGTCTGCACCTCCATCATCGAGAGTGGCCTGGACATCCCCAACGTCAACACGCTAATCATCAACCGCGCCAATTTGTTCGGCCTGGCCGATCTCTACCAGTTGCGGGGACGGGTGGGACGAGGGGCTCGTCGGGCCTACGCCTACTTCCTGTACGACCACCCCCACCGCCTGACCGATACAGCCCGCCAGCGCCTCCAGACCATTCTGGAGGCCAGCGAGTTGGGAGCTGGGTTCAGCATCGCCATGCGCGATCTGGAGATTCGCGGCGCTGGCGACTTGCTTGGCACTCGGCAGCACGGCCACATCGCCGCCGTGGGCTTCGACCTCTACTGCCGCCTCCTGGCCCAGGCGGTGCAAAACCTCAAAGAGGAGCCTGAGGGAGAGACCCTGTCACCTCTATCAGCCCCCCTGGCGCCTTCCATATCTATTGATTTGCCCCTGCCCGCCTTCATACCCAGCGACTATGTGCCCCATCCCCCCCTGCGTCTGCGGCTCTACCGCCGCATGGCGGGCCTGCTCACGATGGACGAGATCGAGGATATGGAGCGCGAGTTGCAGGACCGCTTCGGCAGTCTGCCCGAAGCGACCGCCAATTTGCTCTATCAGCTGCGCCTCAAGGTGCTCGCTCTCAAAGCCGAGGTGCGCGGCATCTCCGCTCGAGAGGGACAAATCGTCATCAGTACCGATAGAGACCTGGAGATCAAACAACTGGAGGAACGCTTGAGCGACCGAGCCCGAGTGAGCCGGCGACAGCTCTGGCTGCCCCTTCTCCAGAAGGGGGATGTTTGGCGGAGAGATTTGGTGGCGGTGCTAGAAACGATGGGACGGGTTCGAGAGAAGGGGGAACAACGGACTGGGGGGATTTAGGAGACTGGCACACATGGGCGTGGGTTCTTTGAACGGTGATGTCGTGTTTGCCGGGGCCGCTCAGAGCGGATCGCTCCAGCGCGAGCAACGGTGAGAACCTGTGGGTTTCGTGGGATATTTGTGCGATACAGGCATCAGGCTGTGGGATTCGTGGGATATCTGTGGGTTATTGACGCCAGATTGTGGGATATGTGGGATACTTGTGGGATATTGTGAAAATTGGAAGTTTGAAGTTGGAGGTTGGAAGCTGGAGATGTGAGCTTCCAGGTCTCCTCCTTGCCTCATCACCTCGTTACTCACTCACTTAAAGATGTAATAAGTAGCCCGCTTCCTCCCAATCTTCAATAGCACGTTCTTGTTCACCAGGTCGGCCAGGTCTCGGCGGATGGTCTCAGAGCTGACGTCGGGACACAGCTCCTGGTACTCGCGGTTGGTGATGCGCCCTTTTTCAAGCAGATAGGCCAGGGCCTGCCCCTGACGCTCGTTCAGGTCCAGGTGGGACCAGTGAGTCAGATCAACTTCCTCCTCGCCCACCAGCCCCTCCCCGTGCCCGTAGAGGGTGACGCGGAATCCGCCCGCTGTTTCCTGGAAACGGGGAGCCGTCAGCCCGTAATCCCGCATCAGCTTGATCATGCGGTCAATGCCGTAGCCCAGGTGCTCGATGAAGCCCATGTCGGCCAACACCTGGACGATGACCTCGTTGCGAGAGAACCTCTCCTCGACGAGGTTGTGCACCGTCACGTGGCCTGGCAGGCGCCCGGGGCTGTAGAACTCGATGCGGTCACTGAACATGAAGACGCGGATCTCGTCGCCGCGGATGCTGTAATCGCGATGGGCCACGGCGTTCACGATGGCCTCGCGCACCGCCTTGGTGGGATACTCCACCTGCTCCTCCCTCTCCAGGCTCACCAGGCGAACCCCGCGCTTCATGTTACTGATCAGGAAGGCCTCGGCGCGGCGGATCTGATCGGGCAGCGTCCCCGTGATGTCCTCTCGCACGAATTCGTCGCTCATCTCCCGCCCGGCGTAGCGAACCACGATGATCTCGCTGGATTTCACGAAGCGCTCAGGCTGGATGCCAAACAGCAATATGCCAGCATTGGTTGGCCGATATCCTTCCTCCTCGCGAACCAGGCAGCCACGGTTGTACAGAGCCTCCTTGGTCGCGGCGGCGCTCAGCCCCTCCAGTGAGGCCAGGTATCTCTCCGCTTTGTCCCAGTCTATGTCGTCGAGGGTGGCGCCGGGTGGGATGAGAGACTCGAAGCTTATCTCGCCCCGCTCGATAATCAGGCGGCGCAGCCTCTTCGGAGCCAACGGCTCGTTCTGAGGGCCAACGCGAATCAGGTACTTTCCCCGCAGGCTGTAGACGTGGGGTAGCCCTGGAGGGATGGTGATGACCAAGACGTCTTTGTCGTCTACAGTCATCACCTCTGGCAAGGGGATGATGAGGGGAGGCTCGGTAAGGAAAGCGGCCTCCAGCGCTTTATCGCGAGCTGCCTCAGCATCCTTCAGCCCTCGCGGTTTGGCCGTCCTGGGGTCAACGCCCACCAGAACTGCGCCGCCGTTGGCGTTAGCCAGGGCGACGAGAGATCCTGCCAACGTGCGAGCAGAAGCCCGCTCAGTCCGAAAGTCTATTTCCTGCCCCTGGCCCTGTTGCAGCAGGGCCAAAATCTCATCTATCGTCATGCTTGCCCTCCTTCGATCACCCTTGCGAAGGTTGCGAGTCATCATGGCAGTGGGCTAATTCCCGCTAAGCAACGATACCTGTGGTCTGAAGCTATCGCCAAACCTTCGCAGGGGTTCCCTTATCACTGCCTTTGCTACCGGACACTTCTCCATATCTAATATCCGATACCCAGTTGCCAGCCATTGGATCGGGTGTTATTCCAGCCGCTTTCGGAAACGTGCCGCCGCCAGGGCCAGAATGGTCACACCGAAGATGGCCATAGCCGTCACTTGCTCGGTCAAGAGCTCCAGGCCAATCCCTTTCAGAATGATGCCGCGAACGATGATCAAAAAATAGGTTAAGGGGACAACGTAGCTCAAATATTGCAACACCCTGGGCATGGCAGCGATAGGGAACATGAAG
>CAZQDO010000462.1:0-4725 GCA_964592085.1 uncultured Anaerolineae bacterium
TCGGCTCCTTCCGCATGGCCACCCTTCGCCCACCCAGGGTGTAGTACTTTACCGTTGTACACCTCTCCCTCCAATGCGATGCCACTTGTATGACGTCCAAGATGTCAATGACTTCGTTGCCGTCAAGGTCATAGCGCGACTCATAGCAAGTTTGCCCGTCTTCGCAATTCCAGTGGGCCACCACTAGCATGATGTCCGCCACGGTGATCACGCAATCTCCATTCAGTTCCCCTAGCGGGCTCTGCTTCTCGTAGTAAGAACCCACATAGACGATGGTGTCGGTTATTGTGCCTCGCATGACCCGCTGGCCGTCGGCGTCGTAGGTGAAAGTGGTTTTCTGGCTGCCCTGAGTCACGGAGTTGAGCCGATTCTCGGCGTCATAGGTGAGGGTGGCGTCGTTTCGACTGGTCATGTTGCCGTTGGGGTCGTAGCTATAGCTGTTGCCACCAGCCGAGGTCACGGCGTGAGGCTTGCCGGAATCGTAGCTGTAGGAGCCCACGCTACTCTTGTAGGTCAGATTGCCGATCTCGTCGTAGCTGTAGCTCTCGTTGTAGGCCCCACCACTGGCACCGATCAGCCGATCCAGGACGTCGTAGCTGAAGTCCGTTTCCACACCTCCATCGGTGATCTGCGTCACGTTCCCCACCGCGTCGTAGCCGTAGCTCAAGTTCTGCAGTAACGTGGGAGTGTAGGTCGTCCCTGATTGGATGCTCACCAACCGGCCCTGACCATTGGGCGTGTTCCAGGGGTAGTACTCGTAGTCTATCTGCAGGCCACTCCCCAGGCTCAGCAAATCCAGCCGACCCTCGGCCGTGTAGCTGGTGTCATCGGTCACGTAGGTGCCCCCCAGCGAGCTGGTCAATGTCTGCGGCAACCCCATGGCGTTGTAGGTGGTGGTTACCGTCTCCCCCAGGTTGCCTGCGTTGTCAGCCGGGTAGGTCATCGTGTTGACCTGGTCGTCGGCGTAGTAGCTCCACTGGGTTTTGAAGGTGCCACCACCTGTGCCGTTGATGACCTTCGTCTCCTGGGTCACCCGACCCCGGTCGTCGTAGATCCAGCTCGTGCTGCCTGAAACAACGTCGCTCATGCCCGTGCGCCGGCCCTTGCCCTTGTTGCCATCAACGATGCTGTCGTAGCTGTAGCTCACATCGTAGCTGGGAGACGCCGGACAGGTTGTGTCTGTTCGGTAGTGTTTGCCGGTCAGGCGGTTCAGGACGTCGTAGTAGAAGCAGACTGTCTGCCCTCGGGCATCCGTCTGGCGCGTCAGGTTGCCCGCCGCGTCGTAGCCGTAGGTCCACGTCCCCATGTCGGGGTCGGCCATCTGGGTCTTGCGGCCCAACATGTCGCAATCCATCTGGGTGTGGTTGTTCGCCGCATCCCACACATGCCTTAGGTTGCCCAGCACGTCGTAGGCATACCGAGTGCGTTGTTGCTCGTCCGGGCTTTGCTGCCACTCGTTGAGATACTCTGTCACAGTCTGAGTGTTGCCAAAGGCGTCAAAACTGTAGCGAACGTAGTGATTTTTCGCATCAATCACGGTCTTCGTCCGCCGGCCACCTGCAAAGTCTGGGTCGCTGTCGTTCTGCTCAACCTTGTACAAGATTCTAGTGGCGGTGCCGTCCGTGTGGGTGATGGTCGTGGTCCGACCCAGGGCGTCGTAGGCATAGGTCGTCTTGGGCTGATTGGTGTCCGGCGTCACGTAGTCCCAGAAGTCCCCGCTGCCGTCCCGGAAGTAGGGAACGTACTCCTTATCCCTCAGCCCCTGGGCGTTGTAGGTGACGTTGGTGACGACCATCTGCATCCCATTCTGTGACTCGGCCTTGGTCTGCACCACCCGCCCCAGGCCGTCGTAGAACGTCAAGATGGGCCGCACGCAGCCCGAGCACCCGCTGGTCTCGCGGTACAGGGCTTGTACCCGCGTGGTCGAGCCTGGATAGAAGTCGTCGTACACGTACTCAACCGTGGGATCAGTGTCGCTGTCGTAGGGACGGATCACCTTGGTCAACCGCCCGAACACGTCGTAGCGGTACTTTGTCTCTGCTCCGTTCGGGTCGGTCACCGATTCCACCTGCCCGAAATATGCGCCGTCCGAGGTCATGCTCGAGCCGTCCCCGCTGCTGCAGTTGGGATTGCTCGAGGCCACGCACGCCGTAGTAGCGCGTCTCGGTCTCGTGTCCCTTGGCGTTCACAACGCACACCGGGAAGGTGAAGAAGTCGGGATCGTAGTAGGTGGTTGTCGTGTTGTCGTTGGGGTCAATCACGTGGGTCAGGTTGCCGTGGACGTCGTAGCGGTAGCCCGTCTTGGGTGTATCGGGCCACGGGGTCGAATCATCTACCCAGTGGGCTTCCTGGGTCAGCAAGCCCTGAGTCGGTACATCGTCCCAGTCTCGCGGCACAGTGTCGTTCATGTCGTAATGGTAACGTGTGCGGGCGACCATGCTACTGCCACCGTCGTCTTCCGCCTGGATGCCGCTGTACACCGTTCCCTGTGCCACCTTGTTGACGATCCAGCCCCCGTTCGCCGTTTGCGGGTTCGGGTAGTACTGCCAGTGGGTCGTGCGCTCGTCGTTCCCGGTCGTGTCCACTTCGGCTACTATCACGTTGTCCCAGTAGACCGTGCCAGCCCCAGATTCGAAGTTCGCAGCGAGGTGGATCAGCATCTTTGGGTTATCCTCGTCATCGGTTGTGTAGACCAGCCTCAGCAGTTGCCACGTCTCGTCGTTCGGCACCGTCCAACCGGTCTCGTGATGGTTGCAATCCACCGGGGGGTTGTCCCCACAGATATCGCCGTTGTGCGCATACAGTTCAACCTTCGCCTGGTTGCCCGGCTCCCCCCGGACCCATGCCGTAACCTGGTATTCCGTGTTCGGCTCCAGGTTGTCGTCCAGACCCTGGTAGATCACGCCTTGGGCGTCGCCCGCACTTTCCCGAGTCATCATCACCTGGTGTCCCACCCAACTAACAGAAACGGCGTCTTCCTCTAACACAGCCCACTTGTACCATTTCTCCCAGTCATCGCCGGGATTGCCCAAGCAGCTGTTCACTTCCTCATCGTCAAAGGTTGCACATTTCAACTCTGTTAGCGTCCCGGTATCGTCAAGGCTGGTATCGCCCGCGAATATTCCGTACTCAAACCGGGCTGCCGGGTTCCCATACGGGTCATCCAGGTACAATGTCCAGTCCCGCACCTCATTTTGATCGGCATAGTGATAGGTGCTGCTTGCTACCGGCATGACTTGCCACACGCGATAATTGCCCTCCGCCACCTCCTTCTCCGGGGCCTCGGCAAAGCCCCAGGTGTTTTCCACCCGGTATACCTCCGCATCACATGCAGTCGTTGGGCACTCATACTTCGTTATCTTCTTCGGTCGGCCCTGGCGCGGGTCCAGGTGCTCGAAGCAGGAATTGTGTTCGCATGCCTGATAGAAGTCCGTAACCGTCCGCGCGACCTCCGTGCTCCCATCGTACACCGTCTCCTCCACTTTCGCGTGGCCCCAGAATTCCCCCCTTTCCTGGTTGCCCGTCGGGCTGTGGTAGGTGTACCCGGAGCGCTGCACAAACGTAGAACCAATGCCGTCGTAGGCCCTCCGCTCTTTCACCCGGAAGCGGCGTGCAGTGCCACACGGATCGTCGTAGCACCAACCTACGTCCAGCCAATCGTAGTCGAACTCCACCCGCCCGCCGTAGCCATTGTCAATCCCGGTCAGCACCTTTCGTTTTTTGTGCCCATCCCCGATCCCGGAGTGAGCGCTAGCGTTCTGGTAGGTAAATGTCATCGTCGGCAACTCGGAGGAGCCGCCCCTGCCCACGGTCCGCACCTGCTCCAGCGTCAGCCACTCCGGGTTATCGCCCCACGACGTGTCATAGTACTCAAACTCGTAGCTCCGCACCGTCTTGAACTCCCCGACTCCCCTATCATCCACCTTTATCGAGATTTGATTCAGCATCTCCTTATGGAAACGGAACTGAGCGTTGCCCTCCTCCCAGGTGGAGTTGACGTCGTAACGAGTGCCTTCATCAGAGGATATCTCGAAGCTGATCTGCACCCGGGGGTTGTCCCATCCATGCGCGGGATTCAACCCGTATTCGATCTTGGATGGATACATTGCTCTATCATAGCTCTCTGTTCCGCAGTTCTCGTATTGAATGTTCCTAGTCCTCGTGTCATAGGTGAAGCTCAGCGTGTTGCCACTTGTGTCCTCGACCTCGCTCAAGTACCACTTCATCGTGGCATACTCAGTAGCGTACTCAGAGCATCCTATGACGACCTGCATACGCTCGTCATTACTGGCACCGAAAGTGTACTTGGTACCATCCGGCCCGTACGCCTTCCACGTCCCACTCTTACGGCCCTCCCTATACCACCAGGCCATCCTCGACGGTAACCGTTTGGGTGAAACCGTACGAGCCTATCACCAGGACTCTCTGGAGATCGAGAGAGCTTTCCCCCTCGCCCTGGGCTGTGAGGCTGATGATGGCTAGCCCCCCAGTCCCATCGGGCCCCGGCACATCCCCAAAGCCCCAACCCCCGAAAACGGCCTTCCCCGCCTCGTTGTCTATTTGGGGGCCAAGAGGGCCAACCGAACGCCCGGTGCTTCCCAGGAAGGGACTCAGTGTCACGTCGTCCACCGTGACGATAGTAGGACTGTAGAACAGGCGGAATTCGAAGCCGCCCAGATTGGCGCACTCGTCTACCATCACAGCGGCGGTGAAGTGCTCGTTCAA
>CAZQDO010000463.1:0-4713 GCA_964592085.1 uncultured Anaerolineae bacterium
CCATTGCCGGGACGGTCGTGGCTGCCGACGCCGAAATCGTGGCCGCCATGGTCCTGATCCAGATGGCCTACCCCGGCGCGCCGGTCTATCACTCGCTTATGCCTGGCGTAATGCACCCCCGAACCGGGGCTTACCTGGCCACTGCCTGGGAAGCAGAGTTGTTCTATCCGGTGGGTGTCGAACTGGCCCATATGTGGGGCGTGCCTACACTGGCCGGCATCTTCGGCACGGACGCCCTGACCCCCGGCTGGCAATCGGCCGCCGAGTCCGCCGCCTGTCTGCTGCTGTGCGCCCTGTGCGGGGCTGAGACCGGCAGTGGCATGGGCTTGCTGGAGGGCTGCACGGTGTTGCATCCCGAGGAGCTGGTCCTGGATACAGACATCTACCACCGGGTGCGCCTTGACGCCGCCGGTCTGGACACGAGGCGCGAGGCGCTGGCCCTGGACGTGATCAAGGCGGTAGGCCCACGCGGGCATTTCTTGCGCCAGCGTCATACGCGCGACCACATGCGCCAGCGTCAGTTCTCCGACCTGACCGCCCAGCCCGGCGCGACCGAGCGCTACCGCGAACCGATCGAAGTGGCGCGCGAGAAAGTAGACTGGATCCTGGAGAACCATCAGCCGGAACCCTTGAACCAGGCCCAGCAAGCAGAACTTGAACGCATCCTCCAGGCTGCAGATCATGAGTTAGGAAACTGATGAGTGGATAGGTTGCAGAGCGTCAGTGGAGAAACTGGCCCTTTATTGGAATTGGCTCTTTGACAATTGCTCAATCTTTTGATGACGTGCTCAACAGCTTGTGGCGCGCAAATGTCAGGAACTCGCGTATTGCACCTTCGGGATCGTCGCTAATGTGACTCTCCACAACGGTGCTCTCATTGCCTTCGTGGAAGTGTTTGGGAAATGTCGCCACGTGACGCCACTTGTGATGAGGTGCGTTATCGTGACGATAGAGGTCTCCTATGGAAGTCAGGCGACGTTCCCAGTGGTAGGAATAGCGGCCACTGACCGAGATGAACACATCGAGCAAGGAGCCGTCAACGATGTCGAGGCGCAGCTTGAGCGGGTCACCCGTAGGCAAGGATACGATCTGAGCACTGACGACCAGATCACCAAACTCATTCAGAGCGATCGTCCTCAGCGCTCTGTAGATCGTCAAGATAGGCATTTAGTTCCTCCAGGCGCGCGCTCAGGTTTTCGGCACCAATCAAATCTTCCCAGGCAGGGTGTTCTGCCACAATGCCTTGGGTGATCCTGGTCTCCAGATCTGCTAGGGAGTCAGCGCCATACCGGGCCAGGATGTCCAGCCGAGCTTGCAGCACCTGGCGTTTCTTCTCGAATAAGAAGCTCACCAATGCCTGCCGGGACAATTCGCTCTCGGTGAGTCCCAAGGAGCTGGCGATTTTCGTCTGTGTAGTCGTTATAGGAGTCGCTACCATGGTTGCCTCCAATCGTACACTATACTCACGTTCCCTGGATGGAGGTTCGTCTGAAAGCCATTATACCTTTGCCCGCCAGTCCGGTCAACCGAAGATAGGACTGACCAAAGTAACTGCTCAGCCACCCTTGCGAAGGTCACGTATAACTCTGTCAACGGGGCAGATTTCGATTAGACAAAGGCGCTCCAACCCTGAAAATTCTCACAAAACCTTCGCAAGGGTTATCCAGCCTGAGTAGCTTGACAATGTCACATTAGACAAATGTTCTACACGAAGCTGGCGTTTTTCGCCTCATCCATATTCATAATACGACATTTGCCGCCGAGAGCACCGGTCGCGGACCTGCTCGGAGCCCGTAAACCCCGCTTTTATGTTAATGTGACATTGTCAAAGTAGTCACAATAAACTCCAGAAGGAGACGAACAATTCGATCCGAAGAATGTTGACGGAGCGTTGGGAGTTCTAAAATGGCTACTGCCAATGATGCTGAAGTGACAGGCCCTCTATCACAGTCAAGACGAGTAGTGCATCGGCCCAAATCCTGGTCAACTCCCTTCCCGGAGGAACGTGGCTTCTGGGATAACCTTGACGCGGATTATCTCTTTGACTTCGCCGGCCGCTTGAGCAGCATCGGTACCTACGAACTGGGCTTCCGCCCCAGCGGCACCCAGGCCGGGCACCGTGCCGCCGATCTCATCCTGGAGGAAATGCGTGCGCTGGGGTTGGATGACGCACGCAAGGAACCCTTCCCCGTATTCACCTGGGACTTTGCCGGGGCCAGCTTAGAGTTGGATGGGGGGGAGCCTGTGCCCGCTTCCTCGTACCCGCCGACGCCTGGCACTCCAGGCGAGGGACTGTCCGCGCCCTTGGTTGACGCCGGGCACGGCACCGCGAAGGACTATCTGGGCATCGACGTGCGGGATAAGATCGCCTTTGTGCGTTTCGACACCCAACGCATGCCCTGGATGGACGTGCTGGCCCACGAGGCCGAGTTGCGTGGTGCTCGTGCCCTGGTCTTTTATTATCTTAACGGCTACGCCCAACACGAGTCGGGCGAGGCGCTCAATACCCACGACGGCGCGGCGCGGCCCACTATTCCTATCCTGCAACTCCCTAAACGGGATGGGGCCTGGGTGGCTGAACGGCTGGCTGCCGAAGGTCCTGTATTGGCTACGCTCCATAGCTGGGTGGAGGCGGACCCCGAGGGGACAGGATACAACGTCATAGGCCAAATTCCCGGACGGTTGGCCGACCGCTATCTAATCATCGGCGCCCATTACGATGCCTGGTTCCACGGTTATTGGGATAACGCGGTGGGCGTGGCTGGGATACTGACGCTGGCCAAGGTGCTCTTGGAACACGGCTACCAACCCGAACACACCTTGCTCTTCGTTGCTACCGACGCAGAGGAGTTTGGCGCGCCTGACACGCACTTCGACTGGTTGA
Organism: uncultured Anaerolineae bacterium; assembly: GCA_964592085.1. GTDB lineage: Bacteria > Chloroflexota > Anaerolineae > VGOG01 > VGOG01 > CAZQDO01. The sequence continues at coordinate 2,885 of CAZQDO010000463.1, forward strand.
TCGGCTGTCACCACATGCTGGAAACGCATGCCGAATGGCGCGGACGGGTGAGTGCTGCTTTCAACATTGACACGCTATCCTTTCTGACCCAGGACGAGTTGGGCCTCATCAGCCCGCCAGAGTTGGTGACCTTTCTTCAGGAGGCAGTTGGTGGCTACCGGGCCAGAGCTTTTCCCAAACCACGGATATGGGTTAGGGAGCAGGTGACCGCCTGGACCGAGACACTGGCCTATGCTTACTTTGGGGTACCCCCACTCCAGCCCAAGTTTGGGGCGGAGGAGATCAAGCGGACGATCTACCACACCCAGTTCGATACCGCCGAGGTGGTACACCACGAGCGAGCGATCGAGACCCTCCAGATCTACGGGGCGCTGTTGGTTCGTTTTGACAGGCAGCCAACCTTGCCCTATGATTTCACCCAGCGTGTGTGGAGCCTGCGGGCGACGATCGAGAATCCTCCCGCAAGGGTAGCCGAGGAGGAACTGCTCAGCCTGAGGGCGGCGCTAGAAAAGTTAGAGGAAAACGCCGGATGCTTGGATTCTCTCACGGAGAAAGCGGATAGCGGCGATTCCCTGAACGATCTTGTGCGGCGCGTAGCTGCCCATTTGATCTCCCACATCAATTACCTCGACACCACAGGGCCTGACGATGCTCTGCCTTTGCACGTCTTTTATGATCGGGACTTGCGTGCCCTTGACACAGCGCTAGATCACCTGGCCTCGATGGACGCACAGCAGGCCATCGCTGCTCTCACCGATCGTAAGACCGGTCTGCACGGTGCCGGGTTTGCCTTGAATATGAGTTACCCGGTTTATTACCGTAATACTTTGGCCGGGCGCAACCCGGGCCGGAACGACCTGTTCTGGGGCCAGGATCGCACTCCGGTGATCACCGACGTGTGGGCGGAATTGCATACGCTACGAGACAAACTGAAGCGGGGAATCACCGACTTCGGCGCCGAGACATACGCGCTTCAAGAGAAACGAGACACCGTAGCGGCCGCCTATCGGGACGCTATCAGACAATTGACGGACCTCATCCAAGAGGCAGCTACCATGCTGACCACCGGCTGAAATAGAGCCGCCGCAAGACACGCAACACCCAACACGCACTACGCAGTACGCCGTGATTGCAAATCACGCCTACGCAGTACTCAATAGACCCAAGGAGCCAGTCTTGAAAACGCTGCTTCAGACGTTATCCGAAGACGAACGAGTGCAGGTGCACGAACATACTCTAACGCTACTGGCCAAAACCGGGGTGCGGGTGGATACCGCCCGCGGCCGCCAGACCCTCAAGGATGCCGGGGCGGAGGTGGACGATAACACGCACATCGTACGCTTTCCGCGCGTCCTGGTCGAGGAGTCGCTCAGGCTGGTACCCAAAGAGTTTATCCTTGGAGCGCGCCGGCCAGGTTGGGACCTGCGTATGAATGCAGGGGAGTGCACCTTGCTTGCAGACGGCGAGGGCATGTACACGCTTGATCGAGGGACGGGAGAGCGCCGGCTTACAACATCGGATGATTGGCTGGATGTGACACGCCTGATTGATAGTTTGGATGAGGTCGGTATCTATTGGAGCATGGTTGAGGCCAGCGATCGCGATGATACTATGTCCGGCTTCGTTGCTTACTTACGCGACCTATTCCGTAACTTCTCTAAACACGTGCAGGACCCGATCAGTAGCCCGGAGCAGGCTCCCTGGCTGCTGGAGGTGTTGCAGGTAGTCTTTGGCGACAAGGAAACCATACGGCGCATGCACCCGCTATCACATTTGCTGTGTCCACAATCGCCGTTGGTCATCGAAGGGCCGCACACCGATGCTTACCT
>CAZQDO010000464.1:0-4687 GCA_964592085.1 uncultured Anaerolineae bacterium
CACCCGCCATGGATTAACTCGCAATGACATTTGCCCCAGAATTGAAATGCTCCTCGGGTGGCTTTGCTGTTGCCAAACAAGGCGAAATCTGCTATACTATGTTCGGCCCTGATTATGAATACCTCTACCCTCATCTCCAAAGTGCTGCTCCCCCGACGACGGGAGGACGTACTGACCCGCCAACGCCTGCTTGACCGTCTGTATGACATGGTGGACCGCAAGCTCGTCCTGGTTTCCGCGCCGGCTGGCTACGGCAAGACCACCCTGCTGGTGGACTTTGCCTATGACCTGGAACATCCCGTCTGCTGGTATGCGCTGGATGGGAGCGACCGGGATCCCCGTATCTTTCTGGAACACCTGATCCTCAGCCTGCATCATTGTTTCCCCGACTTCGATGAACGCACCCGCCAGGCGTTAGCGACCAACCCCGACCTGGCCAATGGTGCGCCCAGCGTGGTCAACGTGCTGATCAACGAGATGGTGGACGTCATCCCCCGCTGGTTCGTGCTGGTGCTGGATGACTACCATCGGCTTGGAAAGGCACCTGAGGTAGGCCATATCCTGGCCCGCCTTCTGTCTTACCAGACCGGCCAGTTTCTCCTCATCATCACCAGCCGTACCGTGCCCGAACTGCCCATCATCATCCAACTCACGGCCAGAGGGGAGATCGATGGGCTGGGGCAGGAGGATCTGCGCTTCCGCGCTGATGAGATCCAGAGGTTGCTCGCCCAGAACTACAACCTTCACATTCCTGGAAGGGAGGCCGAGGAACTGGCCGCCCAGTCCGAGGGTTGGATCACTGGTATCCTGCTCACGACCCAAACGGTGTGGCGGGGCATTCTCGAGAGCCTGGTGCAAGCGCGCATCTCCGACCAGCCTGTGTACGAATACCTGGCGCAGGAGGTCTTCGCTCAGCAAGAGCCTCCCTTGCAATCCTTCCTCATGGCCTCGTCGACCCTCCAGGAGATGAGCCCGGCTCTGTGCCAGGAAGTGCTGGGGCTGGAGGAAGCAAAACATTTCCTGGCGCTGCTGGAGGACCGCAATCTCTTCGTCACACGCCTGGACGAAGACTGGTATCGCTATCACCACCTCTTTCAAGAATACCTGCAGGTGCGGCTTCGACGAGAGGAAGAATCCCGATGGGTCGAGTTGCACCGCCGTGCTGCCAATTGGTTTGAGACGCATGAACGGCCCGAGGAGGCCGTGTATCACTACGTGACCGTAGGTGCCTACGAGGACGCGGCGCAGGTGATGGAGGCGGCAGCCCAGGGCATGTTCTATGCCGGCCGCCTGGAGACGCTGACGTCGTGGGGGGCGGCGCTCCCATCGTCGTTAGGCGGGTGTGCCCCCCGCCTGGCATTGTTTCAGTCTCGTGCCGCCGACATGCTGGGGCGGTGGGAGGAGGCATTAGCGCTGGCGCAAGTCGCCGAGCGCGGCTACCGAGCCCGCCAGGACACCCAGGGCCTGGCCTATGCGTTGTTGCTCCGTTGTCAGGTCTGGCAACAGCAGGGGCGGTTTCAGGAAACCCTGTCCCTTGGCCAGCAAGTGGTCTCCTTGATCGAGGAGACTGGCGTGCCTGTCGCCTACGAGGCTCACCGCATCCTTGGAATGTCTTGCCTGGGACTGGGCCAATTGGAGGAGGCGGAGGCTCACTTGCGGCAGGCGCTCGAAACCTCTCTGGAACAGGGAGGTGACTTTGAGCGGTCCTCCGTTCAGATGACACTGGGCGGCTGCCTGTGGCGGCAGGGTCGCTGGGCAGAGGCGGTTGCCGTCCAACGGCAGGCCGTGGCAATCCGTCGGCGGCTGGGCAACCCCGCCGCGCTGTCCGGTACGCTCAATGACCTGGGTTTCTTTCTCTACCTGACCGGCGAGTACGGTGAGGCGCTGCACCTCTTCGAAGAGGCGCTGGAGTTGGCCCGCCGGTCCGGACATCGGCGAAACGAAACTCTGACGCTCCTCAGCCTGGCCGAGCTAACCCGCGACCTGGGGGCGCTGGAGCAGGCGATAGAGGCTTGCGAGGAGGGGCTTGCCATCGCCGATGAACTGGGCGACGGCTTCCTCTCCGCCTATGGCCGGGAGGCATTGGGGCTGGTGCACTGCCGCCGAGGCGACTACCCTCTGGCACAAGCGGCCATTGAGCAGGCAATAGAGCGGGCAGAGCAGCAGCACTCGGAGTACCAGCTCGGCCGGTACCAGGCCTCGCTGGGCCTGGTGCGAGCCGAGGCCGGGGAGGTGGAGGCGGGGCTGGCGGATCTAGCTCTCGCCCGCGAGCGCCTGAAACGGATCGGCGCGCACAGCGAGTTGGCTCGCGCTCAGTTCTTCACCGCTTGGGCGCTGTTTCAGGCTGGCCGGGGGGCGGAGGCGCTGGTGCTCCTCCAAGAGGCCCTCGCCACGGTTAATGGGCCTAGCCGGGAGCACCTTTTCGTTGTCGAGGGCCAGCGGGCGTTCCCCTTGCTGAAGCACGCCCAAGCGCAGGGGGTGGGCGGAGAGGAACTAGCGGTACTGCTGGCCCTGGCGCAGGCTTTCGAGCAGAACACACAGGCAGTTCTCCGGCAAGTGTCGCTGCCTGAGTCAGTGGCTGAGGAGTCCCTGCGCATCTTTGGATTTGGCCGGGGGCGTGTAGAGCGCGGGGGAGAGGAAATCCCTTCCTCAGATTGGGTGGCCGCAGCGCCCCGCCAAATGCTCTTCTACTTGCTCACTCACCCTTCCCGGTCGCGGGAGCAAGTTGCTGCTGCCTTGTGGCCAGAATTGCCTGCCCGCAAGGTTAAGGCGACCTTTCACACCACCAAATTCCGCATCAATCGTGCGCTGGGCCGGGAAGCTGCCTGCTTCGATGGCGGCTGCTACGACATCCACCCAGATTTGAACTACTGGTTCGACGTGGCGGAGTTCGAGCGGCTGTTGGAGGGAACCAGCTCAGGGCGTCGGGTGGTGCGACTGCAGCAGGCTGTCGCCCTTTACCAGGGTGATTTCCTGGAGGATTGCTACGCTGATTGGTGTCTACCGATTCGTGAGAGACTGCGAGGGCGGTGCCTGGAGGCGTTGGGCGAGCTGGCTGAACGACTGTTGATGCGGCGTCAGTATCGCCAGGCCATCCAGGTGCTGCGCCGGGGATTGGCGATGGACGACCTGCAGGAGAAGTTCCATCGCCAGTTGATGCGCGCCTACACTCTCTCAGGCCGGCGGAGCGAGGCGCTGGTACAGTACAAACATTGTTCTGAGATTCTGGAACGCGAGTTGGGTGTGGGCCCCTCCCCTGAGACCACGACATTGTACCATCGCATTCTAGAAGGGTTGCCCCTCGATTAGCCCTTCTTGCTCTGGGCAAGCGTTCAGACCCCCAGGGCTCTCACGTTAAGAACAACCTTCGTAATTGCCTGTACCCTCATCCTATCCCTTTATGGGGTAGGATTTTTGCTTTTCCTGCCTTTTTGCCTTCCCACGTTTACCCCTGCGTTTACCCCTATGGAGTATACTATGTGTATCACGGAGTAACGAAGGAGGCAATGAAAATGAAGGCAAACATTCAACTTGGTCTGCTGAAGCTCAGCGATCCCCGAGTAGTCCGCACCCTGATGATTGGCTGGACACTGGCGCTGCTATTGTTGGCTGCAAGCGGCGTGGTCTATGCCGAGCCGTGTAGCGATGGCGGCAGTTGCGGTGGTGGATAGGTCAGCGCGTTGATCTCGCCACACAAGGAGACTGATCTATGTCACAGACGGCGCTCCAGGTCCTGGTTGGCACCGCTTTGACAGACTCCGAATTCCGACACGACCTGCTGAACGGTAGCCGCCGCACCCTCCTGACGAAGTTCGACCTCACTGATGAGGAACGGAAGGCCGTTCTGGGCGTCGAGGCGGAGTCTATTCAGCAGTTCGCTGCGCAGTTATGCGAATGGCTGGAGTGCCAAAAGAGGCTTACATTTCGTTCTCCCACATCTGTGGCGTTGCCCTACCCACCTCGACAGTCGCCGGCCGGCTCTACATTCTGGCAGGGTGACAAGAATTTATAGAATCAGTAGTAGATGGGAAACCATTAGCAGAGGCGGCTCCCACGCTTGTCCTGAGCCTGTCGAAGGGCCGCCGAAACGCGGGCGTGGGAGCCAGCCCGCTCTGCTTCAGAGTTTCCACCTACGGGTGGTGCTGATGCTCTTTCTGCGCCAGGGATTGGGACGAGGCAAAAGGCATCTTTGACGTAGATGCTGTAATAGCCCTGCTGCGGGCCATGACGATGTGCCCCGCGGGTGAGGGCTATTTTGCCTTGCGTGTTAACAGCGAGATGGCTTAATACCTGTCCGAAAACCCGCTCTGAGGTCCGTCCCCGGGCCGATTACCTCACCCGGAGACAGGTGCGGGAGCAGTTTTAGGATAGGTTGGGCGTTGCAGCAGAGTCTGGTCGAACGCAAGCATGCAGAGGAGGAAATGCTGGATAGAGAGGCGACAGCACAAGCGCTCCTGAATGCTCCGGTCGAAGCGGCGATGTTGATAGATATCAGCGGGATCATCCTGGCCCTGAACGAAACGGCGGCCAAGGACTTTGGGAAGGGCGCAGATGAGCTTGTCGGTCTGTGTGTGTACGATCTCCTCCCACCTGCCGTAGCCAAGTTCAGAAAGGCGCAAGCTGATCAGGTCGTTCGCTCCGGCACACCGGTGCGTTTCGAAGACGAGTACGAAGGAAGATCCTTTAG
>CAZQDO010000465.1:0-4682 GCA_964592085.1 uncultured Anaerolineae bacterium
AGGGCATGAAGCGTCTGGCTGAGGCTGACGAGAAGATCCTCCTGCGGGCCATGGCCCAGACCTTCCTGGACCACTCGCTGTGCCTCCGCGAGGACACGCCCAGGGGGACGATGCTGGTCTTCCCCTCCTACTTTCGCCGCGACAAGCCCGACCTGCCTGAGCACCCCAACGTGTTCGTGACCTATGGCTTTGCCGGGCCGCTGGACGACATCTACACCACACTGGTCGTCCGGCTGAGCTACTCGGACGGATTCAAAAGCGACCAGTTGTGGAAGGACGCCGCCGATTTCAAGACCCATGAGGGCAAGCGCGTGGGACTGGCTATGACGAAGAAGGCCGAGGGCGCGGCGGAGATCATCGTCTATTTCGAGGCCGGGGTGCCGGACGACACCAAGGTCACCTTCATCAAGTACGTCCACGAGCACCTGCTGGCGCGGGCGCAGCCTCGGGGAGAGGTGACGCGAGTGCGCACCTACGTCTGCCCCCACTGCGACGAGCCGTTAGAGAGCCGCCGGGCCGTCCGCATCCGCCTGTCCAAGGGATTGAAGGACATCGGCTGTCCAGTGTGCGAGAAGCGCGTGCCGCTGCTCGACCTAATCGAGGAGAAGTTCGCCTCCGACGAGTTCCTGCGCCGCGTGCGCGAGCTGGACGAGCGGGCCAGGATCAACCTCGACAACGAAAGCCGCGAGCTGATCCTGGTCGGCCACGCCATCGCCATCGCTGCCGAAGCGGGGCAGATCTTCCGGCCCGTGGCCTGGGCCGACTGGGGCATTGATGGCGAGATCGAATTCAAGGACGCCAAAGGCCGGGCCAGCGGCCAGCGCGTCTACCTACAACTCAAATCCGGGGATTCCTACCTCTATCACCGCCAGCGCGACGATGTGGAGGTGTTCACCATCAAGAAGCGGCGCCAGGCCGAGTATTGGCTGGCCCAGGCCTACCCGGTGATGCTGGTCATCCGCACCTCCGACGGCAAGATCCGCTGGATGAACGTTACCGACTATCTCCAACGCCACGGCCCGGATACCCGGCAGATCGTCTTTGAGGGCGAGCCCTTCACGGCGCTGAATGTGGCCAGGTTAAGAGATAGGGTGTTGAAGGAGGCTGGCGATTGAAATCGCGCCTGAGGAGCGTCTGCGACGCTGGTCGTCTGCCGACGCAGACGAGCCCAGTCCAGCGACCATGCAGATGGTCGCCCGGCGCGTCAGCGCCCCGTAGCCCTGATTTCAATCGGTGGCTATCTGAGGCGTGTCTGCGACGCTGGTCGTCTGCCTGCGCAGACGAGTTCAGCGACCATGCAGATGGTCGCCCGGCGCGGCAGCGCCCTGTAGCCCCGATTTCAATCGGCGGCTTCTCAGGCAAGAGGATTAGCAGGATGTGCAAATCGGACCTGGCTTTTGGCATATCTCGTGTTCTTCTGTACTGCGTGATAGCTGCCTCGCTAATTGGCTGCACAACTCAAGGCGGCGCAACAGTTGTGCCCACCAGCGACGAGCGGGTGCTTATTGATCCCGGCGAACTGGAAGCGTTTGCGGATAGCTTCTTTCGCGAGCAGATGAACGAACTACATATCCCTGGCCTGGCGCTGGTTGTCGTTCAAGATGGCAAAGTCTTGCTCGCCAAGGGTTACGGCTCTGCCAATCTGGACGCCGACATCTCTTTTGATCCAGACAAAACGGTCGTGCGGATTGGCTCCATCTCCAAGTTGTTTGTCGCTACTGCTGTGATGCAGCTTGTGGAACAGGGCAAGCTCGACTTGCACGCCGATGTTAACGGCTATCTCAGCGACTCCGCTTTCCAGGTTGATGATTCTTATCCCGAGCCAGTGACCCTCGCTCATCTCCTGACTCATACGAGTGGTTACGGTGAATCCGCAGAGAGTAGCACAGACCCGGCCACAATCCTGCCGCTTGACGAGTACCTGGCTGAGCACATGCCTCCTCGCCTGGCACCTCCCGGCGAGAGCTGGCACTACTCTGGCCACGGCAGCGCACTGGCTGCCCTGGTTGTGGAAGAAGTATCTGGCCTGCCCTTTGACCAATACGTCTCGCAAAACATCTTGCAGCCTCTGGACATGAATCAGAGCCGTTATCTGCTCTCCCCGCCCCTACCGGACGATTTAGCTGTGGGCTATGTGTACCGGGATGGGGGCTATACTCCTCAGCCAATAGAGTACTACGGCGACTATCCAGCGGCATCATTGATTTCGACGGCCACAGACATGGCCAAGTTCATGCTCGCTCATCTGCAAGGGGGATGCTATCAAGGCACGTGCATTTTGCAGCCCGCAACGATCGCTGAAATGCACCAACGACAGGCCACGACGCCATACGGCGGTCACACCTATGGTTTTGTCGAGGGAATCAAAAACGGTCAGCGTTTGATTGGACATACTGGCGCCATTTATGGCTTTGGCAACACCCTTGATCTACTGCCCGAAAACGACCTGGGATACTTCTTCTCGTTCAACCTGGAGTGTATGGACTCTTCGGCTTGCGACATCATCCCGACATTCCGCCAGCAATTCATGGATCGCTTTTTTCCATCCGAGTCCTAGAATCTGTCTGATCCAATGCGAGATTGGGCGGAAACTTTGACAAAGCTTAGGCGAGGAAGCGAATGACGAAACCGCGAGTCAACTACGACCAGATCGCCCCAACTTATGACAGGCGGTTTGCGCACGACAGAACCGAAGGAATCGGACAGGCGCTACTCGACCTGGCCCAAAGGCTGAACGCGAGCCGAATCCTCGAAGTGGGCTGCGGCACTTGCCATTGGCTTGCTCAGATGCATCAGGTCAGCAGCGAACTCTATGGGCTGGACCTGTCCACGGGCATGTTGAACCAGGCCCAGAAGCGGAGGTCAGGGCTAAGATTGATCAACGGCTACGCAAGCCTACTTCCCTTCAAAAGTGGCATGTTTGATTTGGTATTCTGTGTCAACGCGATTCACCATTTTCAGGACGCGCGAGGATTCGTTTCTGAAGCAGCGCGGGTTCTGCGACGGGGCGGTGCCCTGGCCGTGGTGGGCAGCGATCCACACGGTCGCAGAGAGAGTTGGTTCGGATACCACTACTTCGATGGGGTCTATGAAACCGCCCTGATGCGATTTCCTGGCTGGAAGACAGTGTGCGGGTGGATGGTTGAGGAGGGTTTTGAGGAGGTTGAGCAGCGGGAAGTTGAGCGGATTGTGAACCCCAAGTACGGGCGCAGCGTGCTTGACGATCCGTTCCTGAAAAAGGACTCCTGTTCTCAGTTGGCCTTGTTGACGGATGAAGTATATCGGGCCGGCTTGGAGAGGATTGAGGCAGACCTGGCAGAAGCTGAAGCGAGGGGAGAAACCCTGGTGTTTGCGACCGACATCTTGACAGCCATGCTTGCCGGACGCAAAGCCAGGGAATAGGTAGTACCTTGCCGGTGAGATTCTTGCACATTGGGCAAGAAAATCAACCACAAAGACACAAAGACACGAAGCAGGAAAAAACTAAAGAACTTGGTGTCTTGGTGACTTGGTGGTTTCAAATCCTGTTTGGTTCCGGCTTGTCCGGTTTAGGGAGGAACAACTTATGTCTGTTTTGAATACTGTTCTGGGGGCAATTATGCGCCCTGCCTTGCGCGCTATCAGCCGCTCGCGACTTCCCACGAAGCGAGGTGTTCAGACCATTCCCGCGCTGGAAGGCCGCGCCGAGGTGTTCCGCGATCAGTGGGGCATCCCCCACATCTACGCCGACCACCCCCGCGATGCCTTTCGCGCCCAGGGTTACATCCATGCCCAGGACCGCCTGTGGCAGATGGAGGTCAACCGGCGCGTCGGGCAGGGTCGCCTAGCCGAGCTGTTTGGCGACGTCGCGCTGGATACCGACCGCCTGATCCGCACCTTTGGCTTCCACCGGCTTGGTCAGGCCGACCTGGACAACCTGCCAGACGACGCGCGGGCCGAGGTTGAGGCCTACGCCGAGGGAGTCAACGCCTTCATCGAGCAGGCCGGGAAGCGCCTGCCAGTGGAGTTCATGCTGGTCGGCCACCGCCCCGAACCCTGGACCCCCCTGGACTCCATGGCCTTCGCCAGGGTGATGATCTGGCAGCTCTCCCACGCCTGGGCCAGCGCCATCGTCCGAGCGCGCATCATCGAGAAAGTAGGCCCGGAACGAGCTGCCGACCTTGAGATCAAATATCCAGAGCGACACCCCGTCGCCCTGCCAGACGGAATCGAGTTCAACCGCCTCGAGCCAGACGGCATGCTCAAAGCCGTGCAGGGGCCATATCTGAACAAGGGCCTGGAGGCCGGCTTTGGCAGCAACGGGTGGGTCGTGGCGGCCAACAAGAGCGCCAGCGGACACGCCGTGTTGTGCAACGACATGCACCTGAAAATCAGCGCGCCGGGGCTGTGGTATTTCGTCCATCTGAACGCCGGGGAGAACAGCGAAGCGCTACACGTGGCCGGTGTGTCCCTGCCCGGCGCGCCCTACGTGATGGTGGGGCACAACGCCCGCATCGTCTGGGGGATGACGCTGGCCTTCACCGATTGCGAAGACGTGTTTGTCGAGCAGTTCGATCCAGACAATCCCCACCGCTACCGCTTTAAGGACGAATGGCTGGACGCCGAGGTGATCCCGGAGGAGATTCGGGTCAAGGGTCGGGATGCTCCCCACGTTGAAGACGTGATTATGACAAGGCACGGCC